>JAEURZ010000023.1 GCA_016788905.1 Elusimicrobiota bacterium | reverse complement strand
AGGCTAACGAATAAGCTTGATTTGGGCTCCGCCCATGCCGTACCGTTGCTCCAACCTGAGCCGCAAAGGGTGGAACTCCTGCTCCGTCCGCCAGATCAATGCGGAGAGGTTTCACGATCTGATTTACAAGAACCTTCTCCGCATTTCGCTGGATTCCGAATACATAAAAAACATCGTCGGGGCCCACAGGGCGAATTTAACGAAAGGGTGCGGTGGAGGACTCGAACCTGCGCCCGTGGACCCCTCCTTGACCCCCGAAAACCTCAAAAAAGCCCTGGAGGAATTGTTAACAATTTTTGCGCGCAGGACGGGGATGGAAAGGATTCTGGCCATTCGGCGAATCGTGACACGGATCAACTATTCGGAAAAGACGATCACGGTGGGAGTGCGGGTCCGTCGTCCCGGTGGGACTCCGGCCGTTGATTTGGCCCGCCCGCCCGATGACCGAACCGTGGGAGGTGATGAAATGGTTGACGGTCGCAAGACCGGAAATCATGGTAAATTTATTTTGAATCAGCGGCCTACACCGGCCGCTCCGCATCCGGCACAGATTGAAAGCCCTTCCGCCCGAACTTCCGAATCCAGACTTTGCCCTTCCCCCCGGACAACAAAAAAGCCCGGACGCTGTTCGCGGCCGGACCTTATAAGTGAGTTTGTATCACTTCCAAATGGTGCTCGGTACAGGACTCGAACCTGTGACCCCCTCCATGTCAAGGAGGTACTCTAACCAACTGAGCTAACCGAGCAAAATTAAGGTTGGGGTACTTTTCCGAATCGGGCCGATATGATGGCTTCGATTCCTCCCCGGGAGGCAAAGACTCCCTTCACTTCTGCCCAAACAGGGCGAGCATCTTTTACGACAGACTGAAGAACGCGGTTAACAACATTCTCAGTGAATATACCGCGATTACGAAACGAGTTCAAGAACAGTTTGAGCGACTTTGTCTCCAGGCACCAACGCTGGGGTTGATATCGGATCGAAACTGTCCCGAAATCGGGTAACCCCGTTTTGGGACAAACCGACGTGAATTCTGGAAACACCAATTCGATGGTGTATCCAGGGAACTGATTCTCCCATCGCTCGATGACCGGGAGCGGGTCTTGGATTCCGGATCGAGCGTGACTTCCTGTGTAACCGCCGGATGGCTTTTTCATTCAATTGGAGGTGCGGGCCGGATTTGAACCGGCGAATAGAAGTTTTGCAGACTTCCCCCTTAGGCCGCTTGGGTACCGCACCGAGAGGGCCGAAACAGCATATTAGGACTTTCTGTCTGCGTTGACAAGTCGACGGAAGCGTGGGACTAGGTTTTTTTTTGCTTAATACGAATGAGAGTGATGTCGAGGGCCAGATTTAAAAAGCGATAATCTTTTGAAAGTTCGTCCCAAGGAACCATTTGAAGGGAAAGTTTGGCTTGGTCAAAAGCTTCCTGGAGGCGGCTAAAGAAAATGCCTTCTGGAAGGTCCGTGTCCGGGGATGGCCCGAGGACAACCCCAATAGATACGCCTGCCTGTTGGCATTTTTCCAGAAAGGTTTCAGTGCCCAACCCGGTATGGGATGAGTATTCGACTTCAAGGGCTGGGTGGAGAACAAATTTGAGTTTATGTTTGTTAATAATATCTTCGAATTTCTTTTTCATTTGAAGAAGTTCTTTCGCTCGCCCCGCTGGGTAGAAAAACACGACGGGAATTTGACCGGAGTTCACCGGTAACGGAATGGAAACTGGGGCACTTTTTGGTGGAAGCGACTGAGGTAAAACAGAAGGTATCGGTAATGGGGGTTGCGGTGCGCTCTTTCCACTAGGGGATAGTGGGAGAATAGGAGAAGGCGTAGGAGGCAAGGAGGGAGTCCCTTCCCTCATCCTAGGATTAGTTGGGGGGGAAGACGTTGGAAGAAAAGGGGTCATTTTAGGAAGCGGTATCGGTCTTGTCGATCCTGAAGATTCAGGAATATCAACTTTAATTGGTTTTGCGGAAGGCTGAGGAACCGCGGGTTCCGCGGGCGAAGGGCGTGCGTCCTCCGGTTCAGGTTTTTCTTTTGAAACCGTTTTCGTTATTTCCTTGGGGGAGGAAAAATCTTCCTTACGTTCTACAGGGGATGGAACGGATTGGGTGTTTATTCTTTCCATTTGATTATCTGGAAAATCAGAAATTGGGTCATGTGTTTTTGTTTCCACCACTGTTTTGGCCGGAGGAGAGACAATAGCGGGCCGGGGGGGGGTGGGCTGGGGAGTATCGAAATGAGAGGGCTGAAGGTCAAACCCTTCCATCTCGGAAAGAATTTTTTTTTCCTCCAGACTGACTTCTGTCTCTTGGAAACCCGTCGACGTTTTTTCGCTCGATTCCCCCTCCGCCACCCATTCTTCTGGCGGAAGAAGCTCTTTCAAAATGTCTTTCACTAGGGAGAGAGTGATTTCTTCCGTGTAAAGTTGTGAATACGCTTGGATACGCCGCAGAAACCCTTCCAACTCTCGAATGTTGGATTTGAGTCGGCTGGCGATGTAAAGACGAATGTCGTCCGCCAAATGAAGTCCCGTCATTCGGCTTTCCTTTTTCTTCAGGATGGCCACGCGAGTTTCGAGGTTGGTAAACTTGATGTCAGCGATCAAGCCCCATTCAAAACGGCTTCGCAAGCGATCTTCCAAAGTGGTCAGCATTTTGGGAGGGCGGTCCGACGTCATGATGATTTGTTTTCCGCTGGCGTGTAAATCGTTAAACGTGTGAAAAAATTCCTCCTGGGTCGCTTCGGAGGTGGCGAGGAATTGAATATCATCGACCAACAACAGATCGAGGGCTCGGTACCGTTCTCTTAATGTTTGAAGTCGCCCGGCCTGCAGCAGTTCAATGACCTCCGTCATGAACTGTTGCGCGGTGACATACAACACACGGGTTTTTGGGTCTCGTTGAAGTACCCGGTGCCCCACGGACTGCATGAGGTGTGTTTTCCCTATACCAACGGGGCCGTAGAGAAAGAGAGGGTTGTAGGCTTTTCCCAAGTTTTCGGAGACAGCAAGGGACGCCGCGTGGGGAAACCGGTTATGGGTTCCAACGACAAACTCTTCGAAGGTGTAGAGCGGTACAAGGCGGGGATCGCCTGCCCCAAGGGCAGCATCTGTTGAGATGGGATTCGTCATGAGGCGGGACGGATTCTCCGCTTAAACATCATGAGTTCGACCATCAAGTCCATGTAGAGAAGTTTTGAATTGATTTCCCCTTCGGGAATAAGGAAACACCGAAGTCCAGCGGCCTGGGCCTCCCCAACCAACGGATCCATGAGATCGCTTCCCAATCCAGATGGAAGAACAACAAAAAAGATATCGGAACCACTTGTTTTTGCTTTCCATATCCATTCAGCGGAATTGTCCAGCGTGATGGTTGTCGCGATCGAAGCGTTGATAACGAAATTGGTCGGTTTCCTGGATTTCTTTTGAGCCATCTCGGTCAAAGTGGTCATGAACCGATCTCGCGCCGTTTCTCTCCCAGTCGAATAAAAAATTGAAACACGTAACGTGGATGGTTCCTCCTGTTTCATGGCTGTCGCTGGAATCGAAACAGATGAGGAGGGTGGCGGTTTTATCGGTTCTTCGGCCAGAGGCGCCGTTTCCGTTGGGATTGCCGGAGGTGGAGTGAACGCCAACGGTTCCACGGCCGCAGGAGGCAAGGGGGCATCTGTTGTCGGTTTTTGGAGAGCCTCCCTTCCCTCTGTAAAAGAAACTGTCTTATCCAGTAACGAAGAAGGGGGTGTCACTGGCCCCTGGCTCGCCTTCGGTGGGATGGGTGGAGAACTCGCGGCTTGAAAACCTTCTCCTGTCATCGGGATTGGAATGGGCGTTGCACTTCCCTGAGGGCCTACAGGTGCATTTTTATCTTTAGGTCCAGGTGGAACCCCTTGAGCGGGCGGTGAGGGGACGTGAGGAGGAGTCGATGGCTCATTCCGTTTTAGTGAAACGGATGGAGGCAGCGAAATTTTTGGCTGAGAAATTTGTGGCATTGGGTTTGGTAATCTAGGGGTATTCCCTCCCATGGGATGGGGGAGAGGTGTGTTTCCCGCAGGAACGTTTCCCGGTTTCGGTGGTTGGACGGGGCGAAGAATGTTGGGCAGTGGGCCCGTGGAGGGTAAAGGGGTGGGCGCCTTTGAATTCGGTGGCGTCCCGACCGTCGGTCCAGGAAACGATTTTGAAAGAGAAGGCGGGGCTATTGAAACTTGTCCTGGAATTGTCACACGGGGAAGAGGTGTGGTGGCCGGGGCGGTGTTTTTTTGAGTTGGGGGCGTTTGTTCCGAAAGCGTGGGAGGAGTGGTGTCGGGTTTAGCCGGGGGGATGGGGGTTGGGGTTACAGGGTTACCCATACGGGCCATTTTATTCATGACGAAGGTTTGCTCGTCTTCTGTTAAATTCGTCAGATCCTGAAGGGCACCGCTTAGCCCATCCAGAATGCCCATTAATTCCCCCGAAGGGCCAATCCCTGAGGTATCTTTGGTCAAGGACATCACCTGGTTTTGAATGGCAAGTTTTTCGGGAAGGGGCGCGTCCACGACAAATATGGCCCATTGAAAAACGTCATCCGAAATTTCCTGGACGTTTTGGCAGGTTTGGGGATGAGCGCGAACGATACTGTCGACATCGGTCCGATCCCCTTGAATCTTTAAAAGAAAACTATCGGCTTGAGCGGAAAGGAGCATTTCCCATCGATGGATAGCCATTGAAAAACCTACGCGTCGCCAATCCGGAGTGTGTTCATTTTGACCAGCAAATCGTCCGGATTGGTGGAGGCGTCGAGAGCTTCTTCCTTCGTTATCTTTTGTTCATTAAACAAACGAATAATATCCTGATCAAAGGAGTGCATGCCGTAATATTGGCCTTGTTCAATGGCTCGATTGACCTCGTTGGATTTATCTTCCAGGAGAAGTTTCCGGATGAGCGAAGTGACCACAAGGGTTTCTGTGGCGGGAACCCTCTCTCGGCCGTCCGCCGACTCCAGCAGTCGTTGCGCGATGATTCCCTTGAGAACGTTGGCGATGCGCGCTTTGGCTCCCGATTGTTCAGCGGGGTGATACGATTCGAGCAGGCGCCCCATGGTCTGCGAGGCGTCCATTGTGTGGATGGTGCCAAGGACCAAATGACCTGTTTCCGCCGCGGTAATCCCGGCTTGGATCGACTCCGCGTCACGCATTTCACCCAAAACAACCACGTCCGGGTCCTGACGAAGGAGGTGTTTAACAGCGGAGCCAAAGGAGGGTGTGTCTTGGCCCACTTCCCGTTGGGCGATGGAGGATTTATCATTGGTGTGATAATATTCGATAGGGTCTTCGATCATGATCATGTTGTAGGCGTAGTTCTTGTTAATGTAGTCCACCATGGAATTTAAAGTGGTGGTTTTCCCCGCCCCCGTAATGCCAGCCACAAGGAGCATTCCCCGTGTGTTGTGGCAGAGTTTTCTCATGGTTTCAGCGGGAAGATTTAATTCTTCAAAGGATTTAACTTGAAGAGGAACGACACGGAGGGAAAGGGCCACGCTCCCTTTTTGGCGGTAAACGTTAACCCGGAACCTGGACAAATCAGGAACGCTGTAGGACATGTCCAACTCATTCTCCCGCTCAAAGATGGCCCGTTGATTTTCGTTCATAAGAAGATTCGCCAATTCTTGGATATGTTCGGGACCCATTTTGTTAAAACCCGAAGACATGAGGCGGCCATGAATTCGGACCATGGGCGGAGTCCCCGCTTTAAAATGGATGTCCGAAATTCCACTGCGGAGCATGGTTTGAAAAAGTTTATTGATATCTACGGCCACGGGAAGCCTCCTGGTGAACGGCAGTTAGAGCTAAAGCATTAAACCTACGAATGATCCCCCCTTATAAATGACTTGATCTCCTGTAGGGGCTTTCTCAGTATGTACTAAGAACCCAACCAATTCAAGCCTTTTTGAATGACGACCGGAATCGATGCCTCATCCTCTTTTTTTCGTCTCCAACGCCGTGATTTTAGAAATTCGACGAACGTGCCGCCCCCGCTCAAAAGGGGATCGAATCCACACACGTGCCAATTCGATCAGGGTTGACGGTTTTAGAACCCGCCCCCCTAAACAAAGCACGTTGGCCTTATTATGTCTAGCCGCCAAAGAGGCTGTTGGCTTGTTCCAGACAACCGCGGCGCGAATCCCTTTCATTTTATTGGCGGCAATGGACATCCCAATTCCTGTCCCGCAAAGCAGGATTCCTCGGTCCGCCTTCTTTCCCGTAACGGCCAGGCAGACCAGTTTGGCGATGTCAGGATAATCCATGGATTCTTCGCTAAAAGTTCCTATATCCGTCACCGTGTGCCCTTCTTGACGAAGAACCCCCACCAGTTTTTCTTTTGATTTGAAACCACCGTGATCGGATCCTACCCAAAGTTTCATGGAGTTAATTTCGCTTAGATTTTTTTGAAATTCACGATACGAGCGAAATCTTCAGCTTTAAGGCTCGCCCCACCTACAAGACCTCCGTCAATGTCCGGTTGGGCCATGAGGGTATCAATGTTGTCCGGTTTAACGGATCCCCCGTAAAGGACGCGGACCTGAGCCGCGGCGGTGCCAAAGAGGACTTCTAATTTTCGGCGGATAAACGCATGCACTTCTTGGGCCTGGTCTGGGGTTGCCGTTTTCCCCGTGCCAATGGCCCAGACCGGTTCATAGGCGATAACAAGGGATGGGGCCTGGGCCGCCGAAAACCCCTTTAGGCCTTCTGTTACATGGCGTTCCACAACCGAAAATGTTTTTCCACTTTCTCGTTCCTCAAGGGTTTCTCCTACACACACAATGGGGGTCAGCCCCTGCTCTAAGGCGAGCCTGGCTTTCTTATTAATGAGGATATCGGTTTCCTTATAGATCTGACGCCGTTCCGAGTGACCCACGAGGACAAAGGATGCCCCGGCGTCTTTAATCATTCCGGGAGCCACTTCCCCCGTGAAAGCCCCTTGTAAATTATCATTCATGTTCTGAGCCCCGACCGAAATAGGGGAGCCTTTAGCGGCTTGGGCCACAGCGGCCAAACTTGTGAAGGGCGGGCAGACGAGAACATCCCGATCGGTATGGGATGGGACCAACGCAGAGAGTTTTTTAACCAGATCGACACCTTCGCCAATCGTTTTGAACATCTTCCAATTTCCTGCCATCAGAGGGCGTCGTGTCATGTAAGGCTCCTTTAGGTTAAAAAATCTATGTGGATCATTCTAGAACAATGTTTTCATCCCATCAACCATCGGTTGAGTGCCCCCAGGCCGAACGGTCTGCAAAGAGGTGGAACGCGGTCGTGTTGGCGGCAAGCCGGGTGGCCGGTATCTGGGGGTCTCCGTTTCGTAGGCGGGCCACTGCGGGAGCTTTTGATTCCCCCGTGGCCAGGAGGAGAATGAAACGCGCTGAGGTAAAGCAAGGCAACGACATGGTGATTCGTTCCGCTGGCGGTTTGGGGGCGTTTCGGATCGGGATAAAGCAGGGTTTTTGAAAAGTGAGCGCAGCGGACCCTGGAAAAAGAGATGCCACGTGGCCATCTTCTCCAAGGCTCAGAAGGACAATGTCAAAAGGCGGAACATGTGGATTGGAAGTCCCCAGAAGGCTCCCGTTTGCGGACGCCGCTTCCTCCACAGAGGGAAAGCCTGTGGCGATAGGATGAATTGACGCCGGGTTCAAGGGCAGATAACGTAAAAGATGGCGGTTGACGAGGTTTTGGTTGGAGTCCGAATGTTCGGCTGAAACGTAACGTTCGTCAGACCAATAAATATGAACACCTTTCCAGGGGGCTTCGGAAGAGCGTTCTCTAAGAACTCGGTATAAAGGCAAAGGAGAACGGCCCCCTGTTAATACGATCGTGCGCTGCGTGGAACCGTCGATCGGGAGGTTCTTTAATTCATCTAAAAAAAGAGTGGCCGCGGTTTGGGCGAGAGTTTCGGGGTCGGACTCGATGTGGATTTTCACCCGTTGTGCCAGGATCGGCCGTCACGAGCCATAAGTTCTTCTGAGGCTGTTGGGCCCCACCCCCCCGCCGCGTAGAGGTCCGGGGTTCCGTTGGAAGCCCAATGATCCAGAACCGGGGTTAACAGGGACCAGGAAAGATGAATCCAATCGGAACGGATAAAAAGCGTTTGGTCTCCCGCCATGGCGTCCAAGAAAAGCCGCTCATAGGATTCAGGAGGTAGACCAAAAGATTGTTCGTAATCGAAATCCATAGCCACGGAACTCATGCAAAGTTTGGGGCCCGGGTGTTTCGTTTCAAAAGAAAGGGATATCCCTTCCTCAGGCTGGATACGGAGAATGAGTGTGTTGGGATTTAAATCCGTCGGTTGAAGCGGTTGGAATAGAGAATGGGGGACGTGTTTAAATCGGATGACCACATCCGTCCGCCGAGCCCCAAGACGTTTCCCGGTACGAAGATAAAAAGGAACTCCCTGCCAACGCCAGTTATCAATAAACATTTTAAAGGCAACGAATGTTTCTGTTCGGCTGGAGGAAGAAACCCCACTCTCCTGGAGATAGCCAGGGACGGGAGTCCCTCGCAAGAGACCCCCTCCATACTGGCCCCGAACACTATTCCCTTTAATGTCGGAATGAGACAGGGGGCGTATCGCTCGTAAAATATTGGAGGCCTCATCTCGCACACGGTTGGCGTGAAAACTAGAGGGAGGTTCCATGGCGGTTACACAGAGAAGTTGAAGCAGATGATTTTGGAACATGTCTCGTAGGCAACCCGCTTCTTCATAATAGCCCGCGCGGTGACCAATTCCGATATCTTCCGAAACCGTAATTTGAACGTGGTCCACGTAATTCCGGTTCCAAATGGGCTCAAAAAAAATGTTGGCAAACCGCAAAACAAGAATGTTTTGGACCGTTTCTTTCCCCAGGTAATGGTCAATGCGATAGATTTGGTCTTCGTTAAAAAATTGACGTAGAACTTCCGAAAGACTTTCCGCACTGGCGACATCTTGACCAAACGGTTTTTCAATAATAAGCCGTGACCACCCTCGTCCCTTTTCTTTTTCACGGGAAAGACCGGAACGTCCCAGTTCTTGAATGACGTTCGGATACAAGGTGGGGGGTATCGAAAAATAAAAAGCCCGGTTTCTTTGGGTCCCGTGCGTTTGGTCCCATTCGTCCAAGCGAGAAGAAAGAGATGCGTAATCGTTGGGTTCGTTGTAGCGAAGCACATGGAAATAAAAGGAGGAAAGAAATTGATCCAGTGCTTCAGGGACCGCGTTGGGTACAGCCGCACGAACTGCCGCGCGGACGCGGTCGCGGAAAGCATCATCACTTAGGGCGGTACGACCGACACCTACGGCGTAAAAGTTTTTGGGAAGTTGACCCGTGGTTCGGAGTCGGAAAAGGGAAGGGAACAGTTTCCTTTCGGCGAGATCACCGGAAGCTCCAAAGATGACGAGCCCGCAAGGGTCGGGACGCGTTTCTAGGCAAAAACGTTCCTGTGTTTTTGTTCGACGATTAAAAACAGGCGTGCCGGTGTCACTCACTCGCTTTCTGGACGGGGTGACCGCCAAATTCATTTCGGAGCGCCGCAAGAACCTTGGCCGAAAAAGCGTCCGGTTGGCGTGAAGAAAACCGTGCAAAGAGCGCCAGGGCAATGGTGGGAACCGGTACGGCGGTTTGGATGGCTTGTTCCACCGTCCACCTCCCTTCCCCGGAATCGTCCACATACCCCTTGATGTTTTCAAGGATTGGATCTTTCTTAAACGCGTTTTCGGCCAGTTCTAAAAGCCAGGATCGCACCACGCTGGCCTGATTCCAAAGATGGGCGATTTTCCCTAAATCCAAAGGAAAGGGAGCGGCGCGAAGAAGGTCAAAACCTTCGGCATACCCCTGCATGAGGGCATACTCAATTCCGTTGTGAACCATTTTGGTGAAGTGACCTGCTCCGACGGGGCCCGCGTGGAGATAACCGTCTGGGTTGGGCGCCAATGTTTTTAAGGCCGGTTGAATGCGGTCAAACGCGGGCGAGGTCCCCCCGACCATCAGGCAGTAGCCCTTTTCGAGCCCCCAAATTCCACCCGAAGTCCCCGCGTCCATAAAAAGGATCCCTTTTTTAAGAAGTTCCTCCCCCCGCCGAAGCGAATCGGTATAACGAGAGTTCCCCCCATCAATCAGCAGGTCGCCGGGGGAAAGGAGGGGAGCCAGTTCTTGGATCATGGATTCGGTAGGATCACCTGCGGGAACCATGATCCAGACAGAGCGAGGCGTTTTGAGTTGACTTACAAGATCTTTTAAGGAGGTGGATCCCTGGGCTCCTTTCAGAACGACGGATTTTATTTTCTCCGGTGTCCGGTTGTAGGCGACCACACGGTGCCCGCCCCGAAGAAGCCGTTCCACCATATTGGCCCCCATTCGGCCAAGGCCAACAAATCCAATATCCATTAGATTTTGATGGCCGCGGTAAGTCGAGCCAAATCTTTCACGACCGAAGTGGAGAGATGGAAACGCAATGTGCGCCGGTTGTGATCTTTGAGCGATTGAATGTCGCCCAAGGCTTGAGCACGTTTCAGAACACTAAACCCATAACGCTCTCCTGGGATGGGCAGATCTTTTGGATCGTCCGCTGTGATCTGAATAAAAAGACCGTTTCCCCCCCCGCCTTTATGCAACTGACCCGTTGAATGTAAAAAGCGAGGGCCGTACCCTAATGTGGTGGCCAATCCTGTGATGGTGTTAAGCTTTTGTCTGAATCGTTGCAACGCCGCGTGTTGAACCGGGGAAGCCGTGACATAGGCCATAATCGCCACATAATCCCCTTTCTCCCGTTCGGAAAGGAACCCTTTAAAGAGGGTGGAAAGTGTGGATGATTTTACTCCCGCAGGCATTCGCCAACAGCGGATTCCCTTATCCGTTAACATCGGTTCGGTTTCAGGCAGGCGCTGGGCGGCTTCGAAGCGAGCCAGTACTTTTAGACTATTGGCTTTACTTTCAGACACGTTCGGTTCGTCGAAAGGGTTGACTCCCATGAGATGGCCCGCAACAGCGGTTGCCATTTCCCAGCGAAAGAATTCCCCCGCGAGGTCGTAAGGGTCTGTTAATTCAATGTGCAGAACAGGATGCCCGGCTTTTTCCAAAGCCTTAAGATTTTTCTCAATAACGGTTTGTTTATAATTTTTTAATTTGACGTAGACAAACAGGCGGTCTGATCGATACCGGGAGGGATTTCTTAATCCTTCAGACTCCACTGGAAGGATGCCTGTCCCGTTTTTGCCAGTGCTTTCCGCAATAAGCTGTTCCACCCAAAGGCCCAAACTTCCCAGCTTTGGCGAGGTGACAAGTGTCATCTTGTCCCGACCGATTTCTTTTCCCGCGGCAAGCCACGCCCCCAGGCGGAGACCGGGATTTTCGTCAGGTGAAACAGTGGGGCCGCAAGCGTTTGCCATTCGAGCGGCACGGTTCAATAATTTTTGAACGTCCAGTCCCATCAACGCCGCTGGGACGAGCCCAAAAAAAGTAAGGGCAGAAAAACGACCTCCCACATCGGCTCGAGCCGAGAACGTATGACGAAAAGATTTCGTTTTCGCCAGTTTTTCAAGGGTGGTTCCCGGGTCGGTAATGGCAACGAAATGTTCGCCAGGGTTTTTGATCTTTGCGTTTTCCATAAGGGCCCAAAAATATTTGAAGAGCGAAACCACTTCAATGGTCCCACCCGATTTGCTCGAAACCAGAAAAAGGGTCTTTTTTAAGTCAATCTTGGTTGTTACGGCGGCCAGGGCTCCCGGGTCGGTGGTGTCCAACACATGGAGACGTAAAAAACCCCGTTGGGGCCCGAAGGTTAACCGCAAGACCTCAGGACATAAACTTGATCCACCCATTCCGAGAAGAACAGTGTCTTTAAACCCGGCTTTTTTTACACTTCCCATGAATTTGGAAATTTCGGGCAGGGCGTTGGCCATGAACCCAGGAAGGTCCAACCACCCTAGTCGGTTTCGTATACTCTGATGGAGTGACGGATCCGATTTCCAAAGTGTTGGGTCTTTCGACCAGAGCCGGTGAGCCACATTTTCCTCACGAAGTTCTTCCAGTTGGGCTTCCAGATCAAAACGTGTGTCGGGCCGTTTTCGTTTCATGGGACTTCCTTATGATTTTTTGGCCGCCAAGGGCATGGTTTCTTTTTTAGCTCCCAGACCCGCCAGCAGTTTTTCGTAAGCATCAACAAAAAGTTGAACGCCTTCTCTCTCCAATGCATCCGAAACCTTTGTGAGATCGATTTTTTGGATTTTCAATTGTTCGAGAGTTTTCCGGGCCTCATCAACTCCTGCTTCTAATGTTTCGGCAACAGTGCCATGATCCAAGAAGGCCTCTAACGTTTTAGGGGGCAGGGTATTGACCGTATTCAGTCCAATTAATGAATCCACATAGAGGAGATCCGGGTAATGTGGATTTTTTGTGCCCGTGCTGGCCCATAAGGGACGTTGGGGACGGCCCCCTTTGTTTTTAATGGGATCCCACGCGGGACGGCCGTAGTGATGTTTGTAAAGATGGTATGCCGCTTTGGCATTGGCCACAGCCGTTTTTCCTAACAATTCAAGCAACGCATCTTTTTCAGAGGTGTTGGTGGATTTTTGAATTTTCTCTTGTAGAATCTTGTCCACGGCCACATCCATCCGGCTGATAAAAAAACTTGCGACACTTTCAATGGCCAGAGATTTCCCTTCCTTTTCGCGTAGGAGCATGGCCCGTTGATGGGCCTCCAACACATCCCGGTAACGTTCCACCGAGAAAATGAGCGTCACGTTGATGGGGATGCCTTCCGAAAGGCATTTTTCAATCGCGGGGAGACCCTCTTTTGTCGCCGGAATCTTGATCATCACATTCGGGCGATCCACCAACTTCCAAAGGCGTCGCGCGTCTGCCAAAGTCCCTTCCGTGTCTCGTGCCAGATGGGGAGAGACTTCTATGGAAACAAACCCATCCGTTCCCTTGGATTCCTCATACACGGGGAAAAATTGATCCGCGGCCTCCCGAACGTCTTCCACCGCCAAGACTTCAAAAATGTCGGCCATGGTTTTTCGGCTTCCAAAGAGCCGGCGAAGAGAACTGTCGTAAGCGGTTCCAGTTGAAAGAGCTTTTTCAAAGATGGCCGGATTCGACGTCATTCCCCGGAGTCCCATGGCAATTTGTGTTTTTAGGGCGCCCGAAATCAGCATGTCCCGATCAATATTGTCCAGCCAAACGCTTTGTCCGTGAGCCAGAAGTTCTTTCAATTTTGTCATCGAATTGTCTCCTTTAGCGGAGCGCGGCGAACCCGCGCAAGCGATTGATGGGCCGCTTGAATCACCGCGTTCACTGTGAAACCAAGTTTTTCTAAAGCGATTTCACCAGGAGCGGAGGCACCAAAACGGTCCAATGTGACGAGTTCCCCCTCAGGCCCAGCGTAACGATGCCAACCGAAAGACACGCCCGCTTCCACAATCACGCGGGCACGCACAGAGGGCGGTAGGACACTCTCTTGATACGCTTTGTCCTGTTTTTCAAAAAGGTTAAGGCTCGCCATGTTGATCACGGCCGATGAAATCCCTTCATCGCGCATTTTTAAATTGGCGGTCATTGCCAAGGGAATCTCCGATCCGGTGGCGATGAGAAGGACGTCCACCGGTCCTTCTTCTGTCATCCGATATCCTCCACGAAGGACTCCTTCAGCAGAGGCATACACGGAACGATCCCATGTGGGAAGTTTTTGCCGTGAGAGGATCAATGCGGTTGGGCCATGGCGCCGTTCAATGGCGGAGCGCCAGGCTTGGGTGGTCTCATTGGCGTCCGCGGGACGAATCACCGAAAGCCCCGGTATGCTCCGCAGGCTGGCCAAATGTTCTACCGGTTGATGGGTGGGGCCATCTTCTCCGACCCCGATACTGTCATGAGTAAAAACATAGATAATCCCCAATTTCATCAGGGCCGCAAGTCGAATGGCCGGGCGCATGTAATCCGCGAAAGTTAAGAACGTGGCTCCGAAAGGGATCACTCCGCCCGAGAGAGCCATTCCATTCATAACAGATCCCATCGCATGCTCGCGGATTCCGAAATGGAGGTTTCGGCCGGTCGCGCTGGATGAAAAATCTCCCTCGCGGTCTATCGCGGTGTTGTTGGAAGGGGCCAGGTCCGCAGACCCCCCCACCAGCGCTTTCAAATGAGGAGCCAACGCGTTTATGATTTTCCCCGAGGCTTGGCGGGTGGCTAAAGAGTCCCCTGGTTTAAAAGTCGGGAGCGCCTTATCCCATCCTTCTGAAAGCGTTGTGTTTTTTAACGAGTCCCATTCCTTGTAAAGATCCGGGTGGGCTCTTTTATAATGGGAGAGCATGGTTTCCCATTGGGATTGCGCTTCTCTCCCCCGGTGGGAAGTCTTGGCCCACTGGTCCCGGGCTTCTTCCGGGATATGAAACGGAGGAGATTCTGGCCACCCCAAATTCTGTTTGGTCAGCGTTGTTTCTTTGGGACCCAAAGGGGATCCGTGCGCGTCCGCTGTGTCTTGTTTGTTGGGAGAGCCAAAACCAATATGGGTTCGGGCGATAATAAGCGTGGGTTGGTCCGAAATATCCCGGGCGGTTTCAAATACAGATTGAACCGTGGCTAGGTCTTCCGGGTTCGGAACGTGCAGCACACGCCAACCGTAAGCTTCAAATCTCTGGGCCACATTTTCAGAAAAGGCCAAACCCGTCGACCCTTCAATCGTGATCTGATTGTCCAGGTAGACGTATTTAAGTTTTCCTAATTTGAGATGCCCCGCCAAAGAGGCGGCTTCAGCGACCACCCCTTCCATGAGATCTCCATCAGAAACAAAGGCCCAAACGCAATGATCGACAATGGGAAAACTTGGTCGGTTGAACCGATCCGCCAGGAGTCGTTCAGCCATCGCCATTCCTACACCATTTCCAAACCCTTGGCCCAGGGGCCCAGTGGTTGTTTCCACTCCTACGGTGTGCCCCACTTCGGGGTGCCCAGGGGTTCGGCTTCCCCATTGACGAAAATTTTTCAATTCCTCCAGGGGCAAATCATACCCGGTCAGATGAAGGAGGCCATACAACAGCATGGACGCGTGCCCGGCGGAAAGAACAAATCGATCCCGGTTTGGCCACTGGGGATCAACGGGATTGTGTTTGAGCAGGCGTGTCCAGAGGACATACCCTAGACCCGCCGCTTCCATTGGTGTTCCGGGATGGCCTGAATTCGCCTTCTCCACCGCGTCAACGGCGAGAAAGCGCAGGGTATTAACGCACAACCGATCGATGTCAACATTTAAAGGTGGATTCATGATGGAAGAAGGTTATTCTACAAATTCTGTAAGGAACAGGCGCAATAAATAATATTTTTCATTAACTTTCTCGAACATCCGGGAAGTGATTGTCTTTTGGAAGAGGCAGGGTGAAAAAGAATTCGCTCCCTCTTCCCGGCTCGGACTCAACCCAAATTCTCCCCCCATGCGCTTCCACCGCGAGTTTGCAAAAGGTGAGACCCAGCCCACTGCCCATTCGGTGATTTTTTCGTTTCCCTTCCGCTTGGCTAAACTTTTCGAAAATCTTTTCTTTAAAATCGGCCGGGACCCCTTCCCCTGTGTCGTGGACGCTCACAACAAATCCATGGGCGGGTTTGTCAAAACGAACGTGAATAGAGATCTCCGTTTTTCGGGGGGTATGTTTGAGGGCGTTGGTCAGGAGATTCGCCAGGACACGGTGAACCAAATCTCGATCCGCCCAAGCTTTGGGGAGATGGTGTTCCACTTCCACAGAAATGACCTTATTTTCCTTCACAATTTGGGCCTCAAGATCATCCACGCATTGGCCCGCTAGTTCAAGGATAGAAAAAAAATCTTTCCGAACATTCAGACGGCCTTCTTCCATTTTGGCAACATCCAAAAGGTTTTGAATCATGCGAAGAAGATCCCGGCCGGATTTCGCCCCAAGGGAAAGAAGTTTTTTGGGTTCTGGCCCCAGTTGATTCTGGGTGAGTTGAATAACATACTCAATACTGCCAAGCGTGGCGGAGAGGGGGTTCTTGAGGTCGTGCACAATCATATGGATAATATCCCGCTTGGTTCGATCGGTCTCCGCTAGGGAATCGGCCATGTGATTAACGGTCTCCCCCACGCGTTGAAGTTCGTCCCCGGTTTTTAGGTCAATGCGGTGAGTTAATTCCCCTTGTCCAATACGTTGGATGCCTTCCTGCAGAACGTGGAGTGGACGCAGGATCTTATTCACCAGTGAAAAACCAACAAGCCAGAAAAACAATCCCAGCGCCAAAGCCAGGAGTAAAATATGTGTTCTCAATCGGCGAATGGGCGCCATCACATCTCGAAAATCATTTACAACAAAAGCGGCCCACCCCAATCCGGACACCCGATGAAAAACGGCTAAGGTCCTTTGGTCTATTTCTTGGCAATCGATGGGGTATCCCTGTTTTCCCGAAGTGTCTTCCATGAAAATCTTAACCATGGGCCGATGGGCAAAATTCTCTTCATTGGCAACTCTTTTTGAGTCTGGATGAACGAATAAAAGGCCATATTCATTAACGACAAAAGGTTGCGTCGTTGGGGTTTCTGATTCATGCACAAGATCGAAGAGACGCTGAAGCCCCAATTGAGCGACGACCGTTTGTTGGTTGTCTTTCGGTCGAAAAGCCAACGTCATTTGGGGAATATTGTTTTTGCCAGTCAGACGAACGGGTCCAATATAGATACGACCGGCATTGGTTTCACTCCTCTCCTTTTGACCAACACGCGAATAGGCGTAAGGGCCCCAGATCACTTTGTTGTTGGACCGAACCGCGTGGACCACCCCTTTTCCGTTCCTATCGTAGAGGGCCACTTCTAGGAATTCCGGGAACTGGAGAAGGAATTTTCGGAGAAGAAGGGCTGTTCGTTTGGAAGAATCGGTGGATGGAATGTTTAGCGACGCGAGGGCTTCGTTGGCGTCTTTAATATAAGCCGATATCTTTTCAGCTATCCGACGGGAAAGCACAAGGTCTTCACGAAGAGCAGCGTCTCGCAGGGACTCCTTGACCGTAAAAAAAACGAGGCAAGTCGTGATGAGGCCTGGAAGAATCAGCGCGCACGTAAAAAAAGTGAGGAGGCGGGGGCGGATCCCTTTCCGCATTAAAAAGGGACAGTATTTTGTCCCGGAGGGATGTGTTCTGGTTCCTCCTCCCTGAGGCCCTTCGGGATCGGTTGTCACGAGGAAATTCTACTGTAGGGCGGCAGGGGAGTCAACGGGAGATCGATCCATTACTTTTTTAAGATTTGAGAGCGCTTCGGGATGTTGGGGACTACGCTTTAGGAATTCCTGATAGCGTTGTATGGCGGTTGAATCGTTTTCGGCTTGTGCCGCTGTGTCAGCGGCAATTAAGAGCGCTAGGGTGTATGTGGGAATGAGAGCAATTAACTCCTCCGCATGGGAATGGGCGCGTTCCCAACGGTTTTCCCGCGCCTCGGATCGAATTAAAAAAAGAAGTTCCCTTCCTTTCAGGAGTTGGGGGGACACGGGAAGCCCACTTTCTTTTAATTTGGCCCAGACTTTTTCATGATCCAGATCACGGGCCAAACACCATTCATAGGCGTTGTGCGCTTCACTCATTTGCCCCCCCTCCTCTAGGGTTAGAGCCCATTGAAACCTCGCGTTAAAATCATCTGGAAAATGAGCAACCGCTTGGGTCCAAAGCGCGATTCTCTCCTTTTTTGTATTCCCCTTTTTAGTCAGGAG
This sequence comes from Elusimicrobiota bacterium, assembly GCA_016788905.1. Taxonomy (NCBI): domain Bacteria; kingdom Pseudomonadati; phylum Elusimicrobiota; species Elusimicrobiota bacterium. The sequence continues at coordinate 26,205 of JAEURZ010000023.1, read as the reverse complement.
TTCGTCCAGCGCTAAATAGGTTTCTTTTCGAAGGGGATTGATTAAGAGGGCCATTCTCAGGTCCAGCTCGGCTTCCCCGTAACGCCCAAGATAACGGAGGGCCTTCGAACGGGAGAAAAATATTTCATCGTAACTTGGGTTGGATTGAAGTCCTTTCCCATAGAACGAGACGGCTCGTTCCGCGTTTTCCTTGATTTCCCCACGAAACCCCCGGTTTTCGGCTTCGACCATTTTTTGCAGATAAATATTTCCCAGTTCAAAAGTGGTGTGGACAGAATACGGAAGTGTTTTGTGCGATCGGAGAAATAAATTTTCGCTTCCGTTAGGACTCTGGGTTTGTTGAGATCTCAATCCTTTGAAAAAAGTTTTTTCCGCAACAAATCCTTTTGACAGAAAAACGATTCCCAGAACGCTCAGAGTAAGAAAGGCGAAAGACATGAAACGTCGATGAACTAAAGAGCGCGGAACAATGATGGTTTTTTCTCCCACCAACCCAGCCCATTGGCCCCAGACCCAAAAAAAGAGGAAAGCCGGAATGGCAAAAAACAGAGAAACGTTTCCCAAGGCGTTATCAATGAGAACGCCCCCCATCCCCGCCAAAAGCGCGGCCGCTAGGGAGTGTTTTGCGGGGGGGCCTTCCCGTTTCTTGAAGTGACGATGGGTTAAGATTGTTACCAGAAGGATCCACAAAAAGAGGCCAAACCCGATGAGTCCAGTGAGAGACCCAATTTCAAGAAATAGTTGGTGGGCGTTATTCGCGTGTGTCCGGAAAAGATCGAAAGGTTTAATGGTAAAAAGCCGGCCCTGGTAATAGGGAAAAAACAGTTCAAACAATCCCCATCCTTTTCCGACAATAGGACGTTCGGTCCACATGTCCCAGGCGGATCGCCAAATGAGTAATCGTTGGTGCCACGAACCGTAAATCTGCGCTCCGGAGATCCCGGTCCACAGTTCCCCCAATCGGGACAGGGGACGGGGTGATCCAAGGGATGAGGCCGGCCAGAAAAGAGTGATCATTCCTGCCCCCCCACCCCAGACCACGGTCCGGACCCAAAAACGACGAACGGTGTTTCGATCTAAATAAAGGTAGAGAGCCATTCCCATCACCGCGCCCAGCCAGGACGATCGCGTCATGGTGGCCGTGAGTGCCGCCGTATAAATCAACCCCAAACTTCCCCATCCCCAGGTTTTTATTCGTGTGGGTGCGGAATAGTATTCATACAGAAGGAGAGGAAGAAGTAAAACCAACGCGGTCGAGAGGAAATTGGGGTTGCCGTAGGTCGATACGGGGCGACCGGCGAAGGGGTTGATCTCCGCGCCCCATAAAGGGTCAAACCCTAAATATTGGGAGACCCCGTAAACCGCTGAAAGGCTGGCAACGAACAGCATTAAACGACGAAGCGTTCGAGCGGTCTGGGACCCTGGGGGGACCATGGACGAAAGAAAAAAAACACCGATTCCATTGACCCAAAGAAAAATGAATCCACGCAATCCCTCATGAAATATTCCCGACCGAAAAAATAGACCATGCTGAAAAAAAGAAAGCCCCCATGACATCAAAGCCCAAAGAGCGAACGTCAATAATGGAATGTTTACCGTTGAGTTAGGGAGGTGGAGAGTGGAATGCCGGTTCCAAAGAAAGAACCCGAAAAGGGCCCATAGGGCCAATACGCCACACTGGACAATAAGAATTTGGATACTGTACGGATTTTGTGTGGTCTGGGTTAAAAAAAAGAGTGGACCGAATGTGTGGAGACCGGCACCCAGAAGAAAAAGGGTTTTATAAAAAAAAAGGTCGGATCGGGACACTACCGGGAAGAGGCTGGAACTGGAGAAAAAACTTTTTTCACATCTGGATCATTTGGGGCCAGTTTTCGAAGTTTTAACCAATGGGACTGCGCTTTGTCATTGAGTCCCACACGACTGTACAGGACCGCCAACGCTTTGGCGGGCTCGACTCCAAAATCTTCTTCCTGTCCGGACTTTTGGGCTTCTTCGAGAGCTTTGAGATAATACCCTTCGGCTTTTAAAAACAGAGGGGAATCCTTCGGCATCTGGGTTGGATCGGGGTGTTGGTTGACGAGTTGGACATAAAAGAGCCGACCTAAATTACTGTAGGTCTCAACATTTCTATCCACGTACACACGTCCGACCACATTGGTGGAGTTGTAGACGAGCGCTCCCAGATAGGATTCTTCCGCTTTGACGATGTCTCCACGCATGAAATGGACATACGACATACGGTAATAATTCGGTGGAAACACCGGATCAATCTTTCGATACAGTTCAAAACTTTCGAGAGCTTTCTTAAAGTGTTGATCCGCGATGTCTTTTTCTCCCCGTCCCGCCTCCATTTCCCCCATTTTTAAATACACTAAACCCACTTGATGATGGGTTTGAACATAATTCGGGGCAAAGGCTTTCACCCGTGAGTAAGCGTTGAGGGCTTTTTCCCAAAGATGGATGGCTTCGAGGCGATAAGATTCGGCCGCATCTTTCTCCCCCCGTTGGAGAGCTTGGCGGGAGGCTTCGAGTCTATTGGACCCCCAATCGTTGTGCACATTTCCTATGAAATACACGGACATCGGAAATCCAGGATGGAGGCGAAACGTTTTTTCGTAATGTTCAATAGCTCCCCCCACGAGCTCGTATTCTTTTTTCATATCCGGAGGAAAACCGGAAGCGTTCACTTTAGCCTCAAATTCCGGGGAACGGTTCCAGATGGATTGTTTCGAGAAAAAAATAGCAACATTATGACTCACGTCGGCTAGAAAATAGCCTCGCCAAAAATTAATTCCCACGATCCATACCCCCAATGCGCCTGCGGCCAAAACCCATTGATAAAAAGAGATGCGGGCGCCGTTGGGGGATGGGCCCATGGGTTGGGAAGTGTCCCTTTCTCTCTGGCGTAACAAAACCCACACAAAAAGAAAAATAAGCGCAGAGAAAATTCGAATCAAATGTCCCGGGCTAAAACCATATTGGAAAAGAGCTGGAATTTCCATCAATTCCCCGACCACACACAAACCCGAGGATACAAGAAAGGGAATTCTCGACAGTCCCGTGGATTTTGGGCCGAGGCGACGTTCCATGATTTCCGAGAAGAGAATGACACAGGCTCCAAAATAAAGAACCCCGGAGGGACGGATCAAAGGGCGAAGTGTATCGTCAGGGATAAGAAAGAAGGACATCCAAATAAAGGCTGTTCCCAATCGAATCCAAATATCGGATCGATTCGGCGAATCTTGATGAACAGGCATGGGATCATTTCTCACAAAACTTATCACAAGGGCTGGAAGAAAAAAAGAAAAAATACCGGAGGAAACAAAACGCACAGAGACATCCACTAACCAATGGACCAAGGCGGCCCACCAGGCTCCCATGTAACCCAACACTTTATAGACCCGATCATCAAAAGCGGGTTCAGGAGGAGGGCGTGGTCCTTCCACTGTGAGCCGTTGCAGCATGCGAATCCCCATAACACTCACACTCAGAATAAGCCAGAGGAAGATACCAAAACCGACGATCCCTTCATCATACAGAACTTCCAAGTATTCATCTTCCACATGATCTGTTTCCGTGTTCGAGCGGCCTTCTAATAAAATAATTTCCGGTCGTCGATAGGCTGGGTAGGCCCATTTAAAAGTTCCGATCCCTGTTCCTAACCAAGGTTGACTTCGAATCATGTTCCAAGTGGAAATCCATGTGAACACTCGAAAATCCACCGACTGTGAACGTTTGAGCGCGTAGTGACGAACGGCCATGAAGCCCGCAAGGGCAACCAGGAGCGAGACTCCCATGAGACTCCACGTCAAGCGACGGGCCTTGCGCCCGACTAAGAACAGGCCCACCAATAGTGCGGAAAAAACAATGGCGGCGACAAACCCAACCCAGGCCCCCTTCGTTTCTGTGGCGTAGAGGTTAACGAAGGTCGCTCCAATAAAGATCATCATCCCGCTGGCTGAAACGGAGGGGCTTTTCCACCAAATCAAACCTAAAACAACAAGGAGCGAGGCCCAAAGCCCCCCCGTCACCCAAAATTGATTTTGAGCGGTTATTCCTCCAAATTGGTTGGTGAAAAGTTTGTCGGTAAGGAGAACGACAGGAACCAGGACACCGATCAAGAGAAAGGGGCGAAACGGTTTTCCCCCTCCCCTGAAATAGAGGGCAATCAGGATGGGGGTGATAATGACAAGAAAATTACCATAGAAATTGGGGTTTCCAAAACTTGAAAAGACCCGCAAGGAAAATGCCTGGCGCCAAATAAAAGGATCCAAGCCCGCTTTTGTCATTCCTGGGGGGAATAGCCGCCCATCAAAATATTGAATGAACCCGTACAAAACCGTGACCGCAAACCCCGCGATCAACCACCGCATCAGTCGCCGCTGTCGATCCATTCCCCGGAATTCAGCGATCACGATCAGAGCCATAAACGAATAAAAAACACGGCGCAAAAATTCCTCTAAACTCCCGGCTTGGAAGGACGATTGGAGATAGGAGACGACGCCACTGACAAGAATGGCAAGGAAGGGCGCCACCAGGGGAAGATCTTTTTTACTAAAAGGGAATCTCTTTTGAAAAATCAATTGAAGAGCCCAGAAAAGGATGACCATACTGCCACCCAACTGTGTCAGCGTTATCTTAATTTGGGCGGAGTCGTAGGTTCGAAGGTAAAACGAAATACTGACTAAGAAGTAAGTCACCGGAAGGGTGAACGCCACACAACGTGAGAAAAGATCTCCCAGTGACTCCGAAGACCAAAAATTCTTCGGAAATCCGAAATCTTTTAGCTGGGGAGAATTGTCCAACGCAGAATCGTTCATTTTGGCGAATTCACTTTGTGTCTATATCAAAATCAGCCGAGGATCGGGATCGAACCGACAAACCTATCGCTTACGAAGCGATTGCTCTACCAATTGAGCTACCTCGGCAGGGAGTGGGGGCCTTTTTTGGTCTTCGGTTTTTCCTTGCGGGATCAACCAAGACGGCCAATAAACAATGTTTTCCTTGATTCGAAATCCATTCATTATGGGGGATATTACCTTTTCTTTACCTTACCGACAATCCGGATTTATAAAAGGGGTCGCCCGAAATTGTAAGGGGACGAATGGACTTCTGGGGGGGTCTCGAAGTTGTGAGGGGGCGGAGGGGAAGACAACGTCCATTCCAATGTTTGGGCGTTCCACGGATTCGAAGAGGCCGCTGGGGCTCCTTTTCTAAGGGAACGGAAAATATTATACAGGAAAATGGCGACCGCAATAAAAATAATAAAAGCAGAAACACTGATCCACATTTGAATTGGGCCCATTTCCGGTGGGAAATCAGCAACGCGTCGACGCAATCCGCGGGTTCCGGTCCAAAACATGGGGATAAAGGTGGCATTAAATCCGTAAAAGAATAGGGCAAAATGCCAACGCCCGAGGGTCTCACTGTAAAGGCGCCCTGAAATCTTAGGGAACCAGTAATAGACGCCTGCAAATAAAGCAAAAATGGTCCCGCCCACAATAGTGAAATGGAAGTGGGCGGTGACAAAGAGCGTGTCGTGGAGGTGAACGTCACTCGGTACGTCGGCCAAGAAGATACCCGTGAGCCCCCCTATTAAAAAATTTGCGATCACCCCCACGGCAAAGAGCAAGGGTGTGGTGAATCTTATTTTCCCCCTCCAGAGGGTTCCTATCGCGGCCAAGAACATGATCCCCGTCGGGATCGATATGAGTTCCGTCGTGATGAGAAAGGGAAAATTTAATAATCCCCACATGCCACTGGTGAACATATGATGGGCCCAAACAACAAAACTTAAGAACACAATAATCCAAAAAGAAAGAACCGCGAGCGGATAGGCAAAGAGCGGTTTGCGAGAAAAAACAGGCAAAACTTCCAGGAGGAGACCAAACGCCGGCAGAATCATGATATAGACCGCGGGGTGGGAATAAAACCAAAAAAGATGTTGATACAGGATAACGCTCCCCCCTCGGGCAGGATCAAAAAAAGAGGTATTAAGGACACGATCAAAAATAACCATGAATAAAGAACTTGCGACAACAGAAGTCGCAATGACAATGACCACAGCGGTGGCGGCAATGGAATGGACGAACACGGGAATTCTAAAAAAAGACATCCCTTTCGCACGCATTTTGATGATGGTGACCAGCAGGTTGACACCTCCGAAAATGGAAGAAAAACCTGACGTGGCGAACGCCAAGAGGAAAAACAGCTTCCCGACAGGACCTTTTGTGCTGAGAGGCGCATACGCTGTCCATCCGAAATCAAATCCTCCATTAAAAAGGCTTGCCATTAAAATAATGACCGCTGGGGGAAGAAGCCAGAAACTTAAAGCGTTTAATCGTGGGAAAGCCATGTCTTTAGCCCCGATCTGTAAGGGAACGACATAGTTTCCAAATCCCCCCACAATGGCGGTAAGAGCGACCAAGACCATTCCAATCCCATGGGACCCCATCACGGTTGCGTAGGTTTTCGTGGAAAGGAATTGCATCCCTTCATGGGCCAGCTCCGTTCGCATAATCAGGGCCATCACCCCCGCAAAGAGGAAAAGGAAAAAACTGGCGAAGAGGTATTGAACTCCAACAACCTTGTGATCGGTGTTGAAATTAAAGAAACGGGAAAAACCATGACATTCAGGTTCTTCCTTTTCGTTCAACCAGCTCCGAAAAGCCGCCCACCCCCCACCGATAGCAAGATAAACGGGAATTGAAACAACGTAGGATAGGGTCGCTGCCGCTTCCGCGGACACGAAACGAATGAGAAGGAAGTTGAACCCCAAATAAGAAATAACTCCGGCCGCAATTCCTCGCAAAAGTCCAGGTATCACCAACTTTCCCCCTCTAAACGATTGTGGAATTCCTGCTCATCAACAACGTCGACCATGGCGGTCATCACCGTGTGGTCTTGGCCGCAAAGTTCAGCGCAGCGTAATTCATAACTGCCTAAAAGAGTTGGGGTAATAACAATCTGGGTCACTTTCCCTGGCAAAACATCTTGCTTGAGCCGAAATTCAGGGACCCAGAAGGAATGAATAACGTCTGCGGATTTGAAAATGAGACGGGCTTTTTTGCCCACAGGCAAAACCAGACGAATGGAGTATTGCGCTTGAACAGGGTAATAAAATTCCCAAGAAAATTGGGAGGCATTGACGTTGATTTCGAGATCGGCCTGTTTTTGGGAAAGGTGAAGCTTTCGAAGTTCTATTGATCCGAAGGCCGCTAAACCAATGGTAATCACTAAACTTGCAACGATCCAAAGTGTCTCCACCCAGTGCCCACGACTCTCGGCAAACTTTTCCCCCTCATCCTGGTTTTCCTTAGATCGAAAAACAAATAAAGCATAAATCAAGGCGGCCATGACCAGCGAGTAGATGGGGATAGACAGCCAAAGCACAATATTGAAGGCATGATCCACATGAAAGGCTTCAGCGCTTGCAGCGAGGGGCATCATGGGATACGCCCGGAACAAATAAAAAAGAGCGGCTGAGAAAATAGCCGACAAGGCGATAATCACAAAAAATCCCCGCGTAATTTTCACGACATTTCCTTCGTTAAATCCTGAACAGCTTTTGTCATCTTTTTCTCTAAACTTGGGTCAGAGGATTCAAAGTAGCCGCGAATCCGCCCTTGCCCATCGACCAACACGAACCGCGTGCTGTGCGTCACCCGAAACCCTGAATCGGCGGAAGGATCTTCCATCATGGGAAGCTTAAACCCTTCAAAAACGAGTTTGTAGAGGACAGGTTTTTCGGCCCGAAGAAAAAACCACCGTTTCGGATCCGCTTCGAATTGACGGGCGTATTCGGACAGGACATCCAAATCATCTCTATCGGGGTCAACGGTGAACGTGATCAGTTGAACGGAGTCTGGCAGAACGCCCTGAAGTTTTGCCATTTTTGATGTCATGAGGGGGCAGGGCCCACTGCAGTGGGTAAAAATGAAATTGGCAACCCAGATTTTTCCCTGAAGATCGGCCAAACTTACGGCGCTCGCCCCCTCCGCCGTCGCGGCCGGCAGACTAAAGGAAGGCACATTCCCTAACGCCTCTGGCCCGGCCCGCTTTGCCGCTACCCAATTCCAAGCAAAACCCCCAAACACAATGGCGAGGACACCAAGACCCAGCAGAATGAAAAGGAGAGGCCGCTTCATCGGTTGAATAACCCCACATCCGGAAAAATCCCAATGGAAAGAATCAGCACAGCCAAAATACCAATGAACACCGCTCCTCGTGCAATCCACCCCGCGGATTTAAGGCGCATAAAATACCAACCAATCAAAAACCCTTTAACAACGGCAAAGGCCAAAGCCGTCACGATCGCCCCCGTCCGATCAAAATGGAGCCGTGACGCCAAAACGCTTAAAAGGGTGAATGAGACCAACCCCGCAAAAAGAATGGTGGAAGACCTTTCGTCAGTCATATGAGGTAAAACAACGGAAAGAGAAACACCCACACCACATCAACGAAATGCCAGTAAAGCCCGGCGTATTCCACTTTCCGAGCAAACGCTGGAGAGTAATTTCGTTTCTTAGCCGATTGTTTCAAAAACAAGTTCCATAAAACTCCAATGATCACATGCAAAAGGTGAAACCCCGTGAGAGCGAAATAAAAGGAAATGAAAATATTGAGCCCCGGGTTCGCTTCCATAAAAGGACTGCGCGGGTAAAACCCATGATGAATTTTGAGACTGTATTCAATGGCTTTAACGCAAAGGAACAGGATTCCCAACCCAATGGTGGTTCCCATAAACCGAGAAAAGGCCCGATCATCGCGTTTTTCTACAGCCAAAACGGCCCGCACCATGGTGTAAGAACTGGTGATCAAAATAAGAGTGTTGATTGTGGCCAACGCCAACCCCCCGGTGTACCCCTCTGCGGGCCAAGCGGGTGTGCCGATGGTGCAAACGGTACTCCCCCATCGGAGCATAAAATAGCTCGAGAGAAACCCCCCGAAGAGCATGATTTCGGAGAGAATAAATAACCAAATCCCGATCTGGCCAATGTCAGCGTGGTCGGAATGCGCGGGTTCCGTGTGGGCGAGTGTGGTCATAAAAGTTGAATGGTGACAATTTTAGTTTGTTTTCCAGGCTTTGACAACCGCAAAAAAAATGTAACCAAACGTTTACAACTTCTTAAGGGAATCTTTCGAGCCTCCTTGGTATACTCCCGGTTGTGAAATCTCCAATTACTCGTTTGGTATCAATTTTTGTTTTGGGCACATTCGTTTTTACGAATGTGGTTGCGCTGCATTCCAGTGAAAACGCCTTTTGGGAATCCCGCCGCGCCGCCGCTAGGGAACGACGGGGGCCCCTCTACGCAAGCTTGTCGGGTGTTAGCGCCACCCCGACTTTGGCCCAAATCGTTCCTAAACCCTTCACCCTCTCGGCCCCTGTTTCGACGAATTTCGACCCGATTCCCACCCGACATCCCCTCCATTGGGTGACGCCGCTGGTCGCTCCTTACGGAACGGTGCGGGAAGTCCACCTCTCGGCCCGGCCTTCCGCACCCCTGGTGATCCATATTCAGGATGTCCACGGTTACCTGGACGCCCAAGAAAATATGGCGAAAATAATTCAAAACCTGGCGGAAGGAAGCGACCTTTCCCTGATTGGTTTGGAAGGCGCGGGTGGGGCCTTTTCCATCGATGATTTCCGCCGATACCCCAACGCTGAAATACGTTCACGGGTGGCGCACTTTTTTCTAAAAAAAGATCTGATTGGCGCGGGGGAATACGCGGCGCTCACCTCAACGAAAACGCTCACGCTGTGGGGTGTCGAAGAAATGTCCCTGTACCGCCAAAACGTCGTTGCGGTAAAAGCCTCTCTAAAGGAGCGCACCCAGGCGCAAAAACTTGTGACCCAAATCGAAACGGTGTTGGCCGGCCAAAAAAACGGTATCTATTCGGACGGCCTGAAAGCCTTTGATCGCCTATCCATCGCATACGAAAAAAATCAAATAGGCCTCGGCGCCTATATCAAAACCCTTTCCCAACTTTGTGGCACATCCACTGTCCCCGCCCAAATCGCCACATTCTTGGAAGCGCTTCGCCAAGAGGAATCATTGGATTTCAAAGCGGTCGAGCGCGACCGTCTCCGCCTGGTGGACCGCTTGGTGGAAACACTCGACAAACCCGCTCTCGATGCCCTTGTCCAACAAAGCGTGAACTATCGTTCCGGGCGCCTCACCCACGGGCAATACAACAGTTACTTAGAGCATCTGTTAACCCAACAGAGAATAAGTTTGTCATCGTTCCCCACATTAAAGAGATACATCCATTACGTTGGTCTCGCCGAGGAAATTAAGAGGGACACTCTTCTTAAAGAACTGCGCGCTCTCGAACAGACCACCCAAGACAAATTGGCCCAAACCCCCGAACAAAAAAGACTGGTGTTCTTAACGGTCGACACGAAACGTCTGCACCAACTGATTAACAACCAAATGTCCCCGGAGGATTGGAAAGCCTATTCACAACGCCAAAAAGAAACCCACCAATTGCCCCAACGGTTAAACGATCCTAATGCCGTCCAATTTCCAGAAAACTTTTCCGCCTTCCTAACCCCCTTTGAAAATTTCTGTCACCTAGCCCTCGCCAGGGATAAAACTCTCTCCAATGCTCTCCTCGAAAAAATGAACGAAACCCAAACCCCCACCGCCGTTCTCGTGGCCGGAGGTTTTCACACCGAAGGGCTCCTGCAGACCCTGAAATCCCAAGGGGCGTCCTATATCGTCCTGACACCCAAAATTGAAAAAATCGATCCGCAGAAAAATTACCTCGACGTTTTCGCCCACGATCCCCTCCCACTCGAAAAACTCTTCACTGGCGAACCCATTTCACTGATCACGGAACGGGCCCTAGCGTTGGATTATCCATCCCCCTTGCCCAGCCAAATGCATATGGATCTTGTCGGAAAACATCTCGCGGTTGTAAATCAGGAACGCCAACCCAACGGGTCCAATAATAAGGAAATTCTTCGGGCTCTCAAGGACTATCTTGCTGGCTTAATTGCCCTCGTGGGGGATCGGCTTAAACGCATGGAAGTGGAAGTCCAATCCCGGGAGAATTCCGGAGTTCTGTTTACGGTTATTTTTAAAGGAAAGATTCAGTGGTTAAAAACAGATGACAACGGCACACGTGCCATTCCCTCTTTGCCAGATAATGGCAAAGAGGGCTTCCAACGGCTTCTAACGAATGTTCGTGGCGGGTTCTCTCGCTTTTTGGAAAACCTGTTTCCTCAAAGAAATCTTGTCACACCCGAAGGGATATCCCTTTCAATGAACAGTAACTTTCAATCGTCAAACGGGCTCGTGATTCCCCCCCTGCCCGATGAAATCCGTCGATACATTAACCCCCGGCGTGAGCTTGGGGCTTACCGAAATATTCGAAATTACCTCTGGTCCGTATTAAATGGCAATCCAAAGAAACTCAATAGTGTCGTCCGATCGATTAAATTTAACATATCGCATATGTTGACCACAGGGGAAACCTATAAAGCTATTTCACTCATTGAGGTTTTAGGGTGGGTGAGTTCGGATTCCGATTCGGTTCAATTTCTGAACCAGCTTAATTTTGGTTTGCGAGATGAAAACGCCAGTTCTCTTCTCCAAGTCGTCCGGAAAGAAGCCATCCAATGGATCACAAGCAGCCAAAAATCAATCAAAGAATTAGAAGATTCCCACACCATGTTTTATGGGCCCTTTGTCCCGATTCGGGATAAAAACATCGATTTTAGATCTTGGAAACTTATTGAACATGAGAAACGAACCCTCTGGTCAGGAGCCAACTCTCTCAAGGCGGAAGTGGTTACGGAACTTGTTCAAGACGAGGATGGAAATGTTTTTGAACGCCGGGTGCTTTTGTCCCCTCCCCCCCCCCTCATTGATGAACGACGGAGTGGGCCGCGCCTTCGACTTCTCAAAAGCGATGGGGGAAGTAAGAAAAGACTAGGGGTTCATTTAATGCTGAGCAAATCGACGATCAGTGATTTTGTAACCTTTCGCTGGTTGGAATTAATGGGTCTTTGCATTACAGACGTGAAACTTGAGGTCGATTCTGATGATGAATTGAAGATTCTTCGTTCCCTCAGTGTTTCTCAAGGGGAAACCAAGGACTTGCAATCAAAAACTTCTGAAATTGATGGTTTGCTCAATTTGGCGGCGTTCCCCACCATGAGCGGGGTTGATTCCCTGAAGCACTTTAAATATAGGGGGGCGTCAGGTTTCCGGTTTGACGTAAATAGTTTTCATAATCCCGGTTGGCAGATCCAAGAAAGAGAAGTTCACGACTTATTTAACGGACGGTTCAGCCGTCAGTGGGGGCATCCGGTCCTGAATCCCTCCTCTCTGGAACGCTTGCTGGTCCTCCGTATGAACAGTGTTCCACGCGAAGAGATGCAAACGATCATCGAAGAAGCTTATGTCACCACGTATGGATCGAAATATTTATCATCCTATTCAACGGAAATAAAAATATTTCTGGACAACTGGGACAAGCTAAGAAAGTCTCTGGGTGAACACTATCTCGTCCCCTCGTTGCCAAGAACTCCTGCCCACCCGCCCGTGGTCCATGCGGAAGGTATGAAACTGATTCAGGGGGGCCCAACCCTTGTTGCCGGGCAAGCGGTCACTCCCGAAACCTTGAACGAAGTAAAAGAAACCGTAAAACGAAACGCTCGACGAATGGATGTTCCCTCCTCCCAAGGACTAAAAACAGTTTATGCGGCTCAGGAGATCCTCGACGCGTACCTTTCTTTCGGATACGCGTCCCGTAAGGAGTTTCAAACGGCCCTAGAGAAATATCTCACCGAACAATTTAACCATTCCCCTCCCCTCACGGACGAAATTGTGATAGCCATGCTGACCCACTCCTCCCACCTCTTCGAGGACCACCAAGGCAACGGTTTCATCGGGGTCAACAATCAAATTCTCGACCTAAAATCACCCCGCCTCGCGCAAAACATTTTTTGGATGGGTCTCGGCCACGAACTCGCCCACGAAAGCCAAGGCCCCCGAACAGGCAAACCCCTAAGGGAGTTTGAAGAAACCCAAGAAAAAAAGGACCGCCTCGCCTTCTGGAAATCCCATGGAGCTCCCACGAACGAGGATCGTCAGTCTCTCGCCACAATTATTCCCCCGGGATCCTTTAAGCTTATATCTCATTTTCACAGCACAACCCAACCGGTGTACCAATTCGCTACAAACCCGCTGATCGATTTGAAAACTCAAGTTCCTATTAATCGTGAAGGGCTAGGAAAATATTTTGTTGCTTCAGATACCACCGCTAATCGCGTGAGTCGTATTCTTCGGGAAAATGATGATTCTTCTTATCGTGAATTGACCCTGATGGACAAAGAAAACCCCGGGCTTCGCGTTGTAATCCGAAAGGTCTACCTGGGCCCCCAATCCACACAAGTTTCTTACGCCATTGACGTGGCCGACCGGGATCGATTGGAAATGCTTTTTGGTCTAAAGCGAGCGGAAGATTTTTCAGCTGAAGCTCCCGGTCCAGGCGATGTCGTCATCACTAAAAACGGAGTGGAAAGGATGGGGCTCCCTACACGAAAAGCTGTAGCGCTTTCACATAAACTCAACAGCGCCTTCGGACCCTTGAACACCGCCCGACAAGGCCAAAAATCTGACCCCTATATGTTCAATGGAAAAGAAATCGTGGGTGAAGCTAAAATGATTGCGGGCGTACCCGTCTGGACAGTCACTCTCGAGGATTGGGAAACAATCAATTCCAAACCCCAAAAAGAAATGGGTGCCGCAGGGTTATTCACCTGGTTTGGCATCCGCTCCCCCCGCTTGATTGCCCATTTGGAAGATATTGGGGTTGCCTTGGCCACCATCGCGGGCATGAACTATTTTGAATTTGCGCCTGCTGGGGATTCTCTTGTGGCTTTGATCGAAGGAATGGCAGAAGTCACCTTCGGTCTAGGTCCTCTATTCTTTGTGGGGATGATGTTGCTCCATTTTCTGACCGGCATCGTTAAGCCTGATGGAAAAATTTCGGAAATTGAATTTTTAAAAGTAATCAAATTCCTCTCCTATGAGCCAATTTTTGCCATCTGGGCGATAGGGCATCATTGGCGTATATCGTTTTTGGCATCGAGAACGGCGAGTACGGGGTTCGTCATGCTTCCCTTTTTTGGGGCAGCCGCTGTTCTGAACGCCCCCTTCCTGCTGCTGGTCGGATTTCTTCTGGGAACCTGGCGGCATTCAATCCGAAATCAGAAAATAGAAAGAGAATGGAGAATATTAAACGCGGCGCTACCCAAATCAAGGCCAGGTCAATTGAAACACTTAAATCTAATGTCAACGCAAAGTGTTCCCATGGTCCAGCCAGTTACGATTATAAAGGAGGGCCAACCGGAATTAAGCGATTTCACGACAGCCATAAACCAAATCGTGCCAACCGCAGAGGGCCCCCTCCAATTTGGTTTTTCCCACACGGAGCGCCACTATGAGGTTACCCCTGAACCCCCAACGACTGCAAAACCCTATCTGGAATTTATCGAACAATTAAGTAATGAAATAAGTCCAACCAACCTGGAATTTTACGCCAATTCCATAGAACTTTTAGGAATGACTCAATACTCCATCCGCGGCATTATTAAATCGGCGAAAGAGGACGAAATGTTCAGAAGGGTCCTCTCCCGGTGGGCATTGGCCGAACTCCTTCTGGCCAGTCAAGGGGACCCCAAATGGTACTCGTCCAGCCCCTTTCAGCGGGAAGCCTTCCAACTGGAACAGTTCATTCTATTTAACTCCAGTGGAGAGGTTCTCCCCTTATCACGCTTAGAACGAGCGGCACAAATGGCGGCCATCCTGAGAGCCGCCGGTTCCTCTATCTCTGACCCCTCCAATAGGGGAGATTCGGAAGAAAACCAAAAACGAGACCAATCCTTACTCCTGACCGCCTGGGGTTTGGCTGGAAACTTAAACCCAACCGAAATTCACGAAACCTATAATGAAATTTTAAGAACCGTCGCCACAGCGACGCTTTGGACGGGCATAATCAATCCGCCCACTTCTGATAAAACCCCAAAAACAGTCTACTTCAATATAGACGCAATCCTTGATGGGAAAAATAAAGAAGCCGCCGAAAAAGCCGCACAAGCCGTCGAAATCATTGCTGAAAGACAAAGGGAAGATAAAAATATTCGCCTGGTTTTGGTGACAACTCTCCCCCCCAACGGCCAGACAAACCGCGATCTCATTTCTCAATACACGTTAATAATGACTCAAAGATACGGCGGTTGGTTATCGGTTCTCTCAAACCCAATTCTAATAAGTTTGAACGATGCCCCTAACCTCATTGATCCAGACTCTGGATACCTTCGCCTTTTAACCCTCTTTGAGCTCTCGTCCGGATCGGGGTATCCAACGATCGAATTCTGGACACACGAACCCCAGAAAGTCATACAGGTCCCGGAAAAAAAGATTCGTGTCGTTGATTTTGTTTCTATAGGAAAGGTCATTGAAAAGGAATTACAAAAAATATTCTTTTTCCTCATCCAAGCCTAACCCCCCACATCAATGGCTTGACGGCGGATCGTTTTGAACGTAGTCTTACCCTGTGCCCCCCCTCCCTTGGCGTGAACGGTTCGTTAATATCATCGCCCATACCATTTCATCCCGAGCGGGATGGGTGGCCTTGGGGACAATCGTGTTTGTCGGTTTCTTCGGGTCGTTTCTCCCCCAACTCACACCTCGCAACGACCCCTACGAGTTTGTGGTCGACCGCGACCCCGCCACAACGTTCTATTACGAATTCAAAAAGATATTCGAGAAAGAAGATTTCTTTGTCATCGCCTATCACCAAGAAGACCTTTTTACCGAACGGCGCCTAACCGAACTAAAAGAACTCACCGAAACCCTGATTAATTTAGAGGGCGTCTCTGACGTGGTGAGCCTCGCCAACGTGGCCGACATGCGGGGCACGGAGGATATGTTCGACGCGGACGATTTCCTTCGCGATATCCCCTCCACCCCAGCCGCCCTCACGGCTCTCCGCCAGCGCGCCCTCTCCAACCCTCTCTATCAAAAAGTTCTTGTCTCTGACGACGGTCAAACCACAGCGATTGTGGTTTTTACCCCCTACGTTGCCTCGGGGGAGGACCACGACATCGACAAAAAGACGCGTGAACTTCTCGACTCAGTGAATGAGGAATTGGATCTTTACCGTCAAAAAGGGTTCCAATTTGCGATCGCCGGCTGGCCCCTCACAAATTATTATTTAGGGAAGTATATGAAGGAAGATGCGTCGCTGTTTTTCCCCATTTCACTCTTTTTAACGATGGGAACCATCTGGTTTGTGTTTCGAAACCTTCGCCTTCTCCTCCTGGCCGGTGTGGGTATTGTGCTCACCTTGGTAGCCACATTGGGTTTAGCCGGCCTAGCCAAAATCCCCATAAATAATGCGTCCATAGCCGTAATTCCCCTCGTCATGGCGCTAGCCCTGTCCGACCTGGTCCATATATTTACACACCTGGATCGCCGTCATTTGACGGAAAGCGGTGGGGATCCACGCCAGGCCCTGGGCCGGGTGCTCCGGTCAATTCTGTTCCCCTGCCTGCTGACAAGCATCAACACGGGGATCGGTTTTTTCTCATATACGTTTAACAGTGTCTCCGCCATCCGAAGTTTTGGTTGGTTGGCCGCCACCGGCATGTTTTTCGAGTTCATCGTCTCGTTCGGGTTGGTGGCTCCCCTGCTGGTCTACGTTCGCCCCGACCGTGTCTACCGGGATCCCGAAGTCCATCAGGAACGAGAAATCCCTCAATTCTTGCGTTGGATCCACCGAACGGTAACCCGCCGCCCCTGGTGGCCCCTTCTGATTTGCACGGCCGGTATGATCTGGGCGGGTTTCCAAGTCAAGAACCTCCAAATCAACACGAATTTAGAAGAGATGTTTAAGCCCCATTCCATTCTTCGGCAAGACATCAACTTCGTCCGTGAAAATCTCGCCGGCATGGAACCCTTTGACGTGGCGTTCCAATCGACCCGCGATGCTTTTAAAGAGCCCAAACTCCTGGCCCAATTGGAAGAAATCAAGGAGGAAATGAAAGCCCTTCCCTCCATCCATTCGGCCATCGGGTTCGGAGACTATTTGAAGGAAATGAATAAGGCCTTCCATGGGGAAGACCCGTCAGAATACCGTTTGCCAAAAAACCGCCGCATGCTGGAACAATACCTCCTGCTCTACGGCCGAGACGATTTGGAAGATTACATGAGCCCCGGGTTCGATACAACCCGGTTTATGATCCGCGCCCACGCGCCCGGCTCCATCGAATCCCGAAATACGTTCAATGCACTCACCGCCATATTGGACCGGCACCCCATCCCGGATGTCCGATCTCATATTACAGGTGGCGTGGCTTTGGGTGTCCGCACCATGAAGGTCATGGTGGACGACCAGTTAAACAACATTGCCTCAACGGTAATAGCGATTTGGTTGGTCATGGTATTGGTGTTGCGGTCCTGGGGGATGGCCCTGCTCTTTTTGTTGCCCAATATTTTCCCCATCTTAATGAACTTTGGCATCATGGGCCGGTTCGGCATCCCGCTGGATACGGGCACCTCCCTCATCGCGGCCTCAGCATTCGGGATCATCGTCGACGACACGGTTCATTTCTTCGTGGCTTTTGGGGAACGACGGAAGAAGGGGATGACCGCGGCCCAGTCGTTGGAAGAAACCGCCTACGAAAAAGGCGAAGCCTCCATTTCGGCAACAGTCATTTTAGGAACCGCTTTCGGGGTATTAACGCTCTCGCATTTTCAACCGATCCAACTCTTCGGCCTGCTGAACGTCATTATTTTGGTGGTAGGAATAGCGGGAGACCAAATGTTCCTAAAATCAGTCTTATCCCTCTGGGCCCGCTGGGTCGATAAAAAAAGAACTTAAAAAGCTAATTGTTCCTCTTTACTCCTTTTAAACCGTTTCCCTGTGACCTAAGAGACTCAGTTTTTTCTTCACCCTTTCGCAGGAACCGGCGGCGTCTGCCCACCCGCCATGTAAATGGTCTGGGTCGGGAACGCGAAATCAATTCCGCGGGATTCAAACCCCTTTTTAATGGCGAAATTAATATTTTGCTGAATATCCATGTAGACGTTATAATCCGGGGAAAGAACGTAATACACAATTTCCAAATCCAAACTGGAAGGCCCAAACGCCGCAAAATGGGCCCGGTCAAACCGCGTACGTTCCACGGATTTGACAATGGTTTTCAATAACTCTGGCACCTCATTCATCACGGCCATCGGTGTGTTGTACGTAATCCCCACTTTAAACAAAACCCGCCGTTCCTGCATCCGCTTGTAGTTCCGAACGCGCGATCCCGTTAAGTCCGTGTTCGAGAACACCAACTGTTCCCCGCCCAAACTGCGAATCCGCGTGGTTTTAATGCCAATATGCTCCACCACACCCATCATGTCACCCACGATGATAAAATCCCCCACTTCGAAAGGCCGATCAAAGAGAATGGCAAAGTAGCTGAAGAGGTCCCCCAACACCGCTTGGGAAGCCAAGGCCACCGCAATGCCCCCAATGCCCAACCCTGTAATGACTGCTGACAGTTTAAACCCGAAATTGTCCAATAAAACGAGGGTACCCACCAACCACAAAATGACGCTCAGAAAAGGCGCCAGGGTTTTTAATTTTCGGGTGAGGGTTTCATCTCCGTGACGGGGAAGCCAAACGTTAAAAACAAGAAATTTTAAAAGTCCGTTGGCCAACCGAACCGCCGCCAGCAAAAGCCAGAGGGCCCCGAACACCCGCACCAACCGGGTCATTAACGGCGACAGTTCCAACGGGCTCAGGGCGATCGCAAAAGCACCAAAATAAAGAAAGGCCGGCATGTGGCGAGCAATGCCTTCCACCAGCAAATCATCCAAATTCGTGTCCGACAAAGAAGTTATTTTTTTTAACCGAGGTAATCCCCACCGACTTAAACCCCAAACACAAAAAGTCAGAACGAACCAAACAGTTGCGGAAAACGAATAAGCGATAATACCTTTCCCAGTCAAAATCGCAGGAAAAATTTCGGATAAATTAAGAATATTCATGTGAGTTGGATTCCTATAGGAAGAATACTCCGCTAACCCCCGTTCTGACGAAAAGGGTTGGCGGAGGGATAATACGATACATTCGAAATGAAGACCCAGAGTAAAACCAAACCCCAGGCAAACTTTCTAAAACGCTAAACTCGGTTAGTCTTTCTTTAAGGTGGAAAGATCCTTGCTGAAATGACCCCAAGATTCTTTAAGATCGGAAAGCAACCCAGCCAACTCACCCTTGTTTACTTCTTTCATTCGGCTGTAACGCTCCCCCACCTGGTCAACGGTTTTCTTGAAATTAACCTGGTTCACTTCTTTTAATTCACTCAAAGTTGTTTTTATTTCTCGTTTCATGTTCTCAGCCCAAACCTGAGTTTTTCGACGAACTTTTGGGTTCTTTTTGTACAGTAAAAAAGCTCCTGCCGTGGCCGCCAACGCTAATCCCAACCCCGTAACAAATGCTTTAGCCATTTTTCCCATAAAGCCTCCTCGTATTCAAATGTTATCTACAGTGTACAAAAAAAAATGTTACACCGCAGAAAAACTGACCTCTTGGGCCATCCGGATCAGTTGTTCCTGGGGCAACAATTTGTACGCTTCCGGAAAAACATTATCTTCTTCGTCTTTCATGTGCGGAACCAAAACCTCCACCAGTTTCTGAAAACTCGTGATCCACGCCGGGGCGGCAGGGGTCATCGAGAGCTCCTGCTCTAAAAGATAAACAATTCTTCCAATGCCACCATGTTCTTCTTGTAAGTGGTGGAGAACCGCCGCCGGCTTAATCGTGGACATGTCCCGTTGAATGGCATCTAACAAGGCTGGGAAAAGAACCTCCGTTTCTCTCCGCAAATGGAGCTTATGCCGACTCCGAAAGTCTTGAACCAATTCGGAAGCCTGAATTTCATTCCCCTCGTTGGAAGGAGCGGTGGCCAGGTCCCCCAGCTTCACAAAGACTTCTTTGAAATAAGCGTGGTCGTCATTTAACTGTTGAAGAATGGTCATTCGCAACTCCTCGGGGAACCTGACGTCGGTTGCCGCTCCGCACCTGTGGCATACCCCGTAAGCTTTGCCAGGCGTGCCATAAGGAAAGCCACGGGTGCCGTGGAAACATGTGGGGCCCTGTCTCTCTCATCACATGGCGCATGGCGTCCCGTTCAACGGGACCGTAACAATGAATGGGGCACTTGGCGCAGGTGGTTTTTCGCCGTCCTAAGAAACAACGGTCTAATTTATGGTGGGCATACATCAGTAAATGGTTACAGTCCGGGCAAAGTTCCTGTGGGGCCCCGTGGGTCCGACCGCAATACAGTTTGACCATGGCCCCTACGGTCTTTTTGTCCATCCGGATGTTGAATGGTGTCGGACCGACCTCCCCCACAGATCCTTACTTTTTTCCCATGGACGCCCCGCACTTGGGGCACGTTAAAGACGAAAACCGAAACCCTGGCTTGGCAGACACGGGTGCGCCACAGGCAGGGCAGTGCCCATTTCCGGCGCCTCCCTTTTTCGGGCCTTTCGTCCCTGTTTCCGGGTGAACAGCCCCAGCGCCAAATGTTTTTCCTATCTTGATCGGGTTCTGCGCGTTTCGCTGTGGCATTTCCGATACTCCCTCTCAGCTATTAGTATTTCACCCCGCACCCGTAGGGTTTCGTGTTCGATTCGGTGACCGGGTGCCCTGCCATGGCTTCATCCAGGGTGGCCCGCACGTAATTCTTGGAGGTTTTGATGTCCTCGCTGTCCGTGGACGGCGTATCGTCAATGGCTCCTTGGTAGATTAAGACACCCTTGGGGTCAATGATATAAATATGTGGGGTGGTTTTGGCAACATAAAGTTTCCCCACTTTGCCGGAGGGATCCAACAAAATGGCGGTGGCCGCGCCGCCCTTCTCTTCGTTTTTTGTCACCCATTCCGCCGCGGAGAGGTTCCCCTGCTTTCCTTTCGCTGAAGAACAAATGGAAACCCATTCCACCCCTTTGCCCGTGTATTCTTTTTGTAAGGCCTGCATGTGGCCCCCGTTGTAGTGCTTTTTCACAAAAGGGCAGTCGTGGTTAATCCATTCCAGCACAACAAATTTCCCCTTCATTTTCGAGAGGGTTTGCTTTTTTCCGTGAATATCCGTCAGACTGAAATCCGGGGCAGGTTTTCCCGACTCCAGCGCCAGGGCGGGAAGAGCGGTGGCGCACAACACAATGGCCATGAACGAACGAATCCAGTTTTTCATGAAGAACTCCCTTGATGAAGAGATTTTAAGGCATCCAATACAATGTCCGGGGTTAGAATTGTTGGTAAAACACGCGGTTCCAGCCCCGGCACGTAGAGTATGTAAAGTGGAACACCATCCCGCCCAAAAAGTTCCAGGGCGTGGGTAATGGCCGGGTCACTGTTGGTCCAGTCCGCCACGAGAAAAGCCACGTTGTATTTCTGAAAAGCGTTTTGAACTTTTTGGGTAGAGAGCGTCGTCTTTTCATTCACTTGGCACGTAATACACCACGCCGCGGTAAAATCAACAAACACAGGCCGCCCCTCAGCCAAAAGGGTTTCCACCCGCTCCTGGGAAAAGGCATCCTCTGCCGAGACCGCCGTAAGAACCGCCCCACGAAACGATAACAGCCCCAGAGCGGAACCAATCCCAATCAAGGCCCCCATCCACCGTACCCCCGATCGGCCCCTGTCCGACCGCGCCCGCCCCGCCACGGACCCAGCCAACCATCCCCCCACCGCAATCCCAAGAAAGATAAGGAGGGCCTTGGTCACCAGCCCTACCCCACCCTGCAACCCCAACACCCACACCATCCAAAGGCAGGTGGCAAAGAAGAGGAAAGCCATCCCCTGCTTTAAGGTCACCATCCATGGGCCAGGCTTAGGAATCCACCGTAACCCACCCGGAAAAAAAGAAAGGAGAACATAGGGAAACGCCATCCCCACCCCAAGGGCGGAAAAAGTTACTAAGGAAATCCCCGCCGATTGGGTCAGCGCATACCCTAAGGCCGGCCCCATAAAAGGTGCCGTGCAAGGGGTCGCCACCAAGACCGCCAAAGCCCCGCTCAAGAAGGCGTTGGCCGACGACTTTCCCCCCAACAGTCCACCCAATCCGATCAGGGAGGTCCCGATCTCAAAAACACCCAACAGGTTAAGGGCCAAGGTAAAAAAGAGGGCGGCCAGTATCCCCACAAAAAAGGGCGATTGAAGTTGAAACCCCCACCCCAACTTTTCCCCACCCGCCCGCAGAAAAATCAACACACCAGCCAAAACCAAAAAGGAGACCCACACCCCAACCCCGTAAAGCACCCCATGCCAACGAAGGGTTTCCCGTGGTGTCTCGATAAACCCCAAAAACTTAATGGACAACACCGGCAAAACACAGGGCATCAGGTTAAGCAACACCCCGCCGAAAAAGGCCAATAAAACCGCCAACCAAATAGTGAGCCCACCCCCCAGCGCCCCCTCCCCGCCAACCCGAGAGGGGCTAACCTTTTCCAAGAGAGCCCGTGCCTCATTAAAAAACAAAGACATCTCCATCGTGGGCGTCACTGGCGAATCCGATACCGGCAATGTCACCGCAACGTCCGCTTTCCCAGGCACACAAGCTTCCAAACATTCCAGCCAAGAAACCTGAGCTTTCAACGTAACGCTCTCCCCCACGATCTCCGCCGGAGGCGTCATCAAAACAAGCAACGAGGCCTGCCCCTCATACCCATAATTGACGAGTGGCGGCAACTCAATCCGTTGGGGCACCGGCCAGCGAATCTCCCCTGCCGAAAACCCTTCCGGCAACTCCCACCGAATTTTGGTCGGCAACCCCGAATCCCCCGGCTCCTTGTAGTACGTATGCCACCCCGGATCGTGATCCAACCGCACCGCCACCCAAAACGCTTCCCCCCCCGCCACCACTGCCCCCGGCTCCGCCAACAATTCCACCCGCACATGGGACCCCGAAGCCAGTAAAGCACCCCCACCCCATAAAACCATAAGGGACCCCAAAAACGATAGGGGACGTACTTGCCTAATTAACTTACTCAACAAACGCACAGGCATGCCCTCTTTTCTAAACGATAAACCCAGTTCATTCGTGATCGCAAATATTCTCCGCCTTCATGGCCACGGTGTCGTCCGAAACGATAAATTTACTTCGCGCCCGCAAAAACCCAATCAAGTCCTCCGCCGTCATCTCGGAAGCCGAACAGGTATGAAACCGCGCGTCCTTCCCAAACTTGGCGGCAATAGCTTCTTTCAGTTGCCCTTCTGTAAAGGCCCGATTCGCTTCCACCATCATCCGCATCACATCATGTCCATGAATTGATTCCGTCATCTTACCTCCCTTTCAAACTATTGAAACTGAATAGGAATCTCCATTTTTCAACAGAGAACTATACGCCCGATTTCTGGGTCAAACTGAACTACGCTTCTTCTGTGAAACAAGAGCTGAAATCAAAGGATCGAAAGTAAATTTAATTTGTTCATCAATGAGGTCTTTTGGCACATTCCATCTCGAGAAATAATCCCTCAACATCCCGAACCCAGGTTGGCGCTCATCCCCCACGAAATTCTTCAGGATGCGCCCTGCTTCCTTGGTGTCGGAGTGACCCTTAAGTTTTACAATATTATTCAATAGTTGGTGCCGGTCCGGCGAGTAACGCATAAGGAAAGCAATGGTTGCTAGATCTTTCGGTGTCTTCGAAGAATTGAGGCGATGTTCAATCAGGAGAGCTTTTGAAAGCAATAATCCTTCAGGTGCTGCGATTTGAATGGAGAGATATTTGTGCTTATAGTGAACTGTGTGCTTAACCGGTTCTGGCTTTAATGCGATCGCAACTTCGGGAACTGCGTCACACGCCACATAGGGCCTTTTGAAGGAAGTTTGTCCTTTGGGAAGAACATCAGGCTCAGTGATGAAATCGATGGGGACCATAACGCGCTCGGCCATGTAGGCAAAATGAAATTTGTTGTCATCGTCCAAATCCATCCGTCGAGGGACAAGATGGGCGGCGAGTAACTTTTTGTAAACAGGCTCGGAAAACCGGTCCGGGGTCATATGTTTTACGGCAAAATCGATGTCCACTGTCATGATTTCTGGAGCCTGTTTCTGCCAAACGTATTTGGCGTAGAGGTAAGGACACCAACCACCGACGATGACCAGGTTGTTTAAATTGTTTTGCCCCAGCGCCAAAAGTGTTTCATGAAAGGCCACTTCGTAAGGGGTCATTTCCCCTCTCCACCCATCAGGGGTGTTTTAAGTTCTTTTAGCCGATCCGCTAACCAATCGGCTTGTTCCTTTCCCCCCAGGGGGTGATTCATCAAATCCAAATAGAGTTGAAGGTTTGAAACCACGCGGAACCCGGAAACAATTTGGGAATCGCGAAATACGGAGCTCTTATAAATGGGTAAAGCGAAATGAACGTTCGCTCCAGCTTTGGGAGGAACAAGCGTAAAGTGAGTTTGAAGATCACAAAAAAACTGTTCGGCTATTTTTTCGGGAACATCAACGTAAATAGAAATGTCGTTATTCACAAGATAAGGCGCCACTAAATTAGCCCCGCTAAAAACCGTGAGCGCATAGGGAATTTTTTTCAAAACAAAGTGGTTTCGAAGTTTGGACACGAGTTTGGGGTCCGGCGCGTAGAAGTGAGCCTGAGGGTTTTTGTTGAATCGGTAGGACTGGGTCCACGCTTCGAGTAATTTTTTCGGTTGGGTGAGGACCACATAACTAAATCGTCCCGAGGCATGTCGAACAACAAACCCGGAACTTTCGAGGTCCGCTAAAACGAGAGAAACAAGCCCCAGCGACGCTCCTTCTTTAGCGAGAAGTCGGGTCGTCCAATGTCGGTCCGGCTGCCGGAGAAGAGCCCGAATGACGAGAGATGATTTGTCCCCAAAGATATTTTGTAACCCCGGGGAAGTGACCATAGGCATTGTCCGTATCCTCACCAATTACGTACGTTCAATGTTTATTATACGTTCAATTTAAATAATTAACAACAACCATTTCTTTCCTGGGGTGTCTCTTGAGCACGTGGAAGGAATTTCCCTCGCCCTCTGGTGACTGCGCTAGCGAGAAATGCCGTGTGGGAACGGCAGGGGGATGGAATGTCGTCGACGGAAGACTTCAGTCCATCCAAAACTTTCAGAGCGCTAAAGATTGTGACTTTCCTTCTCCCCCCTGTGGGAGAAGGTGCCCCCAAAGGGGCGGATGAGGGGAGGTTTACTATTTACGCGGATTGCAAGACAGCGATCATCGTATCAATCGCATTTTGAATGGCCTTGCTCAGATCACTGTATTTCTGTATTTGAAACCCATTTAGGTCCATTAAGATCGATTGATCACTCTGAACCAATACCTTGGACGCCAGGGGAACACCCTTCCCACTGGTTCGGGCGTTGTAATCCAAAACGACTTGCCTCATGGAGATCCCCGGGTCAGCTTCTTGCGTGTCGATCAGATCCATTTGGGCCGGATTTAAGGTAAGCCCAAGTTCACCCAAAACGGTGTTAGTGTC
This sequence comes from Elusimicrobiota bacterium, assembly GCA_016788905.1. Classification (NCBI taxonomy): domain Bacteria; kingdom Pseudomonadati; phylum Elusimicrobiota; species Elusimicrobiota bacterium. Next base: position 658 of record JAEURZ010000023.1, on the reverse strand, counting down.
CCCTGTCCCGTGCAAGATCAAAATAGGTTGCCCCGCTTTTGTTAACCCCGCAATCATCGTTTTAGCGGTTTCCTGCACTTCTTTCTCCCACGATGTGAAGTTCATCAGGTCCAAAGTCATCCGAACCCCCGGCCCCTGGCCTTCCTGAACCATCATTTTAGCTAAAACGATGAGGGCATTAAATTTCGCTTCAGAACTCTGAAGGGCTTCAGCCGCCTGACCATCCCCATACCCCATCAACGTCTGAACCAAATCCTGTTGGGTCCAATAGGCACTCCCCCCCGAAACGAGTTTCAGATTCAAATCCGAAACCCGCCCTTTCATCATCAAGTCCCCCACCACAGCATTCAACGCCATCTTTTCAGTGGGATCCGTCGTGGCATTTATTTTATCAACGATTGCCCCAGCCGTTTTTTCAGCCTTAAGAAGTTTGCTGTCGTAAGAATAATGAAGATAAGCCGAAACAAGAGCCCCCGCTGAAAAAATAATCGTGCTATGGGCTAATAAAGGGAGAACAACATAGGGAAGGAAAACGCTAAATTCTTTAACAAACCCAGACAACGAAAGAACGGGTCGTTCTCCTCTCCCAAGAATAAATTGAATAAACATTAGCCCGTAATGTAATCCTTTAAAAAGAGCTAACCCCGCTGCCATCACC
>JAEURZ010000022.1 GCA_016788905.1 Elusimicrobiota bacterium | reverse complement strand
ACCATCTTGGCAGTGTGTCGCTCATGACAAACACGACCGGTGATCAAACACAAAGTATGGAATACCTCCCGTTTGGAGGGCTTTTTAAGAGAGAGGGAACCGCCAGCACCGATTGGCAGTACACGGGCCAAAGGCAAGATGACTCGACAGGTCTATATTTCTACAATGCGCGATATTACGATCCTGGTCTAGGAAAGTTTGTCAGCCCGGATCCCATCATTAGTAACCCTTACAATCCTCAAAACCTAAACCGCTACAGTTATGTCGAGAACAATCCAATCAACTACATCGATCCAACAGGGCATTGGAAGTTCAAGAACTTCTTTAAATCGTTTATTCAGGTCGCCGCTGTCGTCGCTGTGATAGCGATAGGTCCTCAAGCCTCATGGTGGGCTTACGCGGCGGTGGGGGGTGTCACAGCGGCAGCGACAACGGCACTGACGAGTGGATCAAATTTTGGTGATATATTAAAAGCGGGAGCTGTGGGGTTTGCCGCTGGAGCTGCAGCCGGTGTTGTGGCATCTGACTTTAACAGTGCGATTGGTGGCGCCGCATCCAATGCTTTTGGCTCAGGGGTTGGTGGTTTTATGGGGGCAGTTTCAGGTGGTGCTGCGGGAGGATATGCGGCTGGAGTGACGGCGGCTGAATTGTATGGTGGAACTTTTGCGGAGGCAAACAGCCTGGGCCTAAAGGGGGCTGCGATTGGTGCGGCTATGGCAGGGACTGGGAAATTATTTGAATATGCCTACACAGAAATGAGAGGCGGGCCACCTGATCCGCGCCCTGGACTAAACTCGGGAGATGGAACTTACGATTTTCGTGCGAATTCAAATCATCAACCGCCATTTGGAAAGAACGTTTTTGGTTTAAATCAGAAACTCACTGGAAATTATTGGCAAGATTTTGGGTCACAGGGAGGTGCCTTGAGTAGATTTGCAAACCAGATTCCGGGGATGAATGCTGTGGCGGCATTGCATGACGCATGGATGAATAATGTTACTTTCACACTTACCTCGAACCTTACAACAATGCCATTTGCAGCTGCGTATACATACATCCCTCTTCTGGGTGGGGGGTCCACTTCCATCATAAATCAGATGATGGTGGAAGAAGCGGGACGAAAATGAAGAAAATCATTTTTTATATTTTGATCGTTACTATTGTGGGGGTATTGGGGTGCCGGGTTCTTTCCCCACGACAGAACTTCATTGAACACATTGACAGTAAAATTGGCAGAGATATCTCTTCGATTAAAGATTATGAGTTCGGTTATAGGGATGATTTAATTGAGGAGAGAATTCTCCCTAATGGAAATTTAGAGAATAAATATTTGGGGTCAAGCCACTTAGGAGATTGTATTTATATTTTTGAAATTGATCCCAAAACGAACAAAATCCTTTCCTGGCGGATAGAAGGTGATCCAAACGCCTGTATCGTTAATCCATAAAGGGGGATAATAGTCGAGTATCCCCAGCCACGATGGGGGGTATGACAACGGCAGCGACAACGGCACTGACGAAGGGATTGCCGTTCCGGCTCGTGGCGAAAGTTATCTGTTTTCGTCAAATTTTGGATGGAACAATAATTGTACAGCCCGATAGGGTCTTGGTTACAATCACCCGGGAGATTATGTAACGAATAACTCATTCAACTATGGATATTCTTGGACATGGGACTGGTAAGTAGACAAAGATGAAAAAAATACCCGCTATATTGTTCATTGGTTTTTTTTCAATTGTTAATTCTCTGGCGATGGGGAGGGGACCTGATGAACAAGAAAATTTCGATAAAAACGGGGGATTTGACGAAAAGAAAAGTTGGGAGGATGCTTCTTTGGTTGTAGTTGGAACTCTTACTAATATTGTTAAACACCAACAAAACAATGATCCATCAAGGTTTGATTTTATCGAATTCGATTTTAACGTACAAAAGTGTGAAAAGGGGAAGATAAAGGGACCTCTAATTACGCATCTTCGTATTTTTCCGTCAACAATGGAGTGGCCTTCTGATACAGAGGGTTTGTTCAGAGCTTATATTTACAAAGCAATTCTCTACAACAAACCCTATAAAGACGATAGGGGGACGTTCTCAACTAATCAACTAAGTTGACTGTGTGCGTTGAAATGTTTATTATTGGGCCATGCCTCGACGCGCACGCCTTGTGATTCCTGGTGGTCTCTTTCATGTCATTGCGCGGGGAAACGAACGGCGCAAGATATTTCTTGATGCCGCTGATTATTCTGAATTCCTTGAACGTCTGCGAATTGGTTTGGAAAAGTCGAAATGCCGATGTCTCGCCTGGGTCTTGATGCCAAATCATTTTCACCTTCTGATTCAGTCGGGCCCCCAGGGAACCGCTGCCCCCCTGATGCGGAGGCTAATGACTGGGTATGTGGGGTATTTTAACCGGCGGTATCGTCGATCTGGACATCTTTTCCAAAACCGATACAAATCGATTCTTTGCGATCGAGATTCCTACCTCATTGAACTTGTCCGATACATTCATCTGAACCCCGTGCGAGCTGGAATTGTTAAGACCCTGGATAACCTGAAATTATTTCCCTGGGCTGGCCATGGGACCCTGATGGACCACAAACCGCGGAAGTGGCAAGAGGTTGATGATGTTCTTCGAAGCTTTGGTTCGACACGACGTGAGTCACAAAAGCGTTACCTGGCATTTGTCAAAGAAGGCCTTGGTCAAGGGAAAAGGGAAGATCTGATAGGCGGAGGCCTCTTGCGTAGTTTAGGGAGGAAACCAGGACAGTGGGGGGGCCTGCAAAGAGAACCCAAGATGGCCTATGACGATCGAATATTGGGGAGTGGTGATTTTGTGGAATCTGTATTGAAAGAGGCGGAAAAAGAGTCGTTGGTAAAGGTAAATCTAACGATCGAGGACCTTACGGAAAAGGTTGCGAAAGCGATGAATATTGACAAGAGGGACCTGTTGAGAAAAGGGCGCCGCTCAGCCGTGAGCGAAGCGAAGGCCCTATTAATATACCTCGGGACAGGGTATAAGGGTATGTCATGTAAATCCATGGCGGAGATGACTGGAATGAGTGTGCAGGCGGCATCGAAAGCAAAGGAACGAGGAAGAGATTTTCTCGAATCGATCCCAGAGCTCAGTAAGTTGATTAGTTGAGAACGTCCCCCAATACGGTATGCATCCCGAAATTTATGTGCTATATTTGGGAAAGTTAATAAAATTTCCGTGTTTAGCTCCGGGGTGTCCTCAATTTTCGGGCCCAATGAGAGAACCCCACCATTTTTATTCCAAGGAAGATACCGAAAATGTCCACTGAAACCTCGAAAGTTGATATGGACGCCTTGCGTCATTCGACCACTCACGTCATGGCTCAAGCTGTCCAAGAACTTTTCCCAGGGACAAAAATCACCATTGGCCCGCCTGTGGAAGATGGCTTTTATTATGATTTTGATAGTCCCCAATCTTTCACCCCAGAAGACCTACCCAAGATTGAAGCACGCATGCGTGAAATCGTTAAGGGAAACCATCCCTTCATCATGAGCACCCATACCTCCGAAGAAGCGAAAAAGTTTTGGGCCGGGAAAGGCGAAAAATACAAGGTTGAGCTGATTGAGGACCTGGGCTCACCAACCGTCACCTATTGCTCCCATGGTGACTTCACAGATCTTTGCCGTGGTGGCCACGTGGAAACAACGGGATCCATTCGACATTTTAAACTCACAAAGATAGCAGGCTCGTATTGGCGGGGGGATGAAAAACGGGAGCGGTTGCAACGTATTTACGGAACCGCCTGGCCCACCCAAGAAGAACTGGACGCTTACCTGACTCGTGTGGAAGAGGCTAAAAAGAGGGATCACCGGGACCTGGGCCCGAAACTCGGTCTTTTCAGCATTGAACATGAAGAGGGGGGATCTGGGTTTGTTTATTGGCTCCCCAAAGGAGCGGTTCTCCGCCGAATCGTTGAAGACACGCTGAAGGACTATTTGAGCGCCCATGGCTACGATTTTGTTTATACTCCCCACGTGGCTCGCTCGGCTCTTTGGAAAACGTCCGGGCATTTGGATTATTACCGGGACAACATGTACCCGGCCATGGACTTGGAAAACCAAGAGTTTTTGCTCAAACCCATGAACTGTCCGGGCCACATCCTCATTTACAAATCGGCTCTTCATTCTTACCGGGAACTCCCCATACGATACGCTGAATTTGGCACAGTGTATCGGTTCGAACGGAGCGGTGTTCTTCACGGTCTCATGCGCGTCCGTGGTTTTACGCAGGATGATGCCCATATTTTTTGTCGACCGGATCAGGTGGAACAGGAAGTCATTGACACATTAAAGATCATCACAGAAATTCTCTCCATGTTTGGATTCAAAGAATACGAGGTCAAACTCTCGACACGTCCTGATAAATATTCGGGCACCTTAGAGGGATGGGCCCATGCGGAAGGCGCTTTAAAAAAAGCATTAGAAACCGTTGGATTGCCCTACACCATTGATCCGGGTGAGGGAGTCTTTTATGGCCCTAAAATTGATCTCAAAATCAAAGATTCCTTGGGCCGACAATGGCAGTGTTCAACTGTGCAAGTGGACTTTAATAACCCGGAACGATTCCATATTAACTATCGAGACGAAAAGGGTGGGGAAACTCAGGTGTTCATGATCCATCGGGCGCTTTTGGGGTCGCTGGAACGGTTCTTTGGGGTTCTCATCGAGCATTACGCGGGAGCGTTCCCTGCTTGGTTGGCACCGGTCCAAGCCATGGTTCTTCCCATTTCTGATAAGTTTTTGCCTTACGCGGATCAGGTCTATACCGAATTAAAAAAGGCCGGTTTACGGGTTCAAGTCAATACGGCGGCGGATAAGATTGGCGCTAAGATTCGTGAGACGACCCTACAAAAAGTTCCGTTCATGCTTGTGGTCGGGGGACGGGAAGCTGAATCACGATCCGTTTCCGTTCGAACGCGGGAGGGGAAAGATTTAGGTTCCATGCCCCTGGAAGAATTTATGAATCTCATAAAGACCCTCGTTACAGATAAATCTTAAATTTATATTCATTAAAAAAGGAGAATTCCATGAGTGACATCGTTCGAGTTGGTCAGCAGGTTCCAGACTTTGAGATGGAATCATATAACCCCAAGAGCCACGCCTTTGAAAAAGTTTCTTTGGCTGAACTCAAGAAGAAGAAAAAGTGGACTGTGTTGGTGTTCTACCCCGCCGATTACACCTTCGTTTGCCCAACCGAGTTGGCCGACGTGGCCACGAAATACGAAGAAATGGAAAAAGCTGGCGCCGAAATCGTCTCCGTTTCCACAGACACCAAGTTCGTTCATTTGGCTTGGCAACGGGAAGAGAAGCTTTTGGCTGGGTTAAAATTCCCCATGGCCGCGGATCCAACAGGGAAAGTTTCTCGCCTTTTCGGCGTCTACGATGAGGCCACAGGTTTGGCCCTTCGTGGAACGTTCATCATCAGCCCTGATGGCAAGCTGGCTTCCAGTGAAGTCAACTTCTATAACGTGGGCCGGAACGCCGCGGAACTACTCCGAAAAGCCCAAGCCAACGCCTATCTCGCCACCCACCCTGAAGAGGCGTGTCCTGCCAACTGGAGTCAAGGGGGGAAAACCCTGAAAACCGCCAAGAACGAAGCGACCCTCGTCGGCCGCGTGGCGGAAGCGCTGAAGTAGCCTTATTTAATTAAACACCCCCACTCTCCTACACCAAACGGGGAGTGGGGGTGTTTCCATTATGGTGGAAACGAGACGAAAGCAACCAACATTTAATAACACGGCCCACTCCGAAGATTCAGGTGGGGAGCGGTTTCATGCCGTCGTCATCGGGGGAGGATTCGCTGGAGCCAGTGCGGCTTCAGCGCTGGCAGAAGCCGGTGTGGCCGTGACACTCATTGAAGAACGGGCCACCTTGGGTGGTCGGACGTCATCATTTAAAGATGGTGTCACCAAACAGGACGTGGACAATGGCCAACATCTCCTCATGGGGGCCTATCGTGACACCCGGACATTCCTCCGTCGGTTGCGCGTGGAAAACCGAATTCGATTTTCAAAATCATTACGAATACCTTTTATCAATCGGTTAGGAAAAAAGTCTATTTTAGAACCCCGATTATTTTCTGGAAACATCGGATTGGCGGGAGGAGTAGTTTTTTTTAGCGAATTGACAGTGAAAGACCGCCTGTCCTTACTCTGGGGCTTGACGCGCTCGCGCATCGCTTCCACCCGACGTGTAAGCGACTTGACCGTTTCACAATGGCTTTCCTATTTGGGACAAACCCCAGGTGCCCGACGAGCGTTTTGGGACCCTCTCTGCCTAGCGACCTTGAACGAACACACCGATCAGGCCGCGGCCGCTTCCCTGCTCATTGTCTTAAAAGAATGCCTTTTCGCTAAAGGAGATTCCCGATCCCTAGGACACGCCACCCTCTCGCTCAATCGGCTTTGGTCGATGGAATTGGGTCCCTACCTTCAGCGAGCGGAAGGCAGACTGGCCTTGAGACAAAAAGCGACAGGGTTTAACGTTGAGGGGAATCGGGTGACCTCGGTTGGGATTTATGGGGATGAACCTGTGAAGGCTGACATTTTCATCCTCGCCACATCGCTTCACGCCGCGCTGCGAATCATCCCTGTCCCTCTATCCGCTGCTATGGCTCCTTTGATCAATCATCCCCATTCGCCCATTGTGGCGATCAACTTTTGGTTTAAAAAGACGCCTTTTCAAGAACCTCTCATTGGACTCTTGGACCTGAATCTCCAGTGGGTGTTTAACCGCGAAACTCTTTGGGGCCCTACGGCCAGTGGACAGATCTCTGCGGTGATCAGCGCGGCAAATTCCTATGAAAACAGATCTTCGACAGAGTTAATCGAGATGGCCCGGGAAGACCTCCGGCGGGCGTTTCCAGACTTCAAAGAAGAACCGTTTCACGCCTCTGTCCTATGGGAACGACACGCCACCCCGACCCCAACCCCGTTGTTTCATCGCTCCCGTCCCAAGGTCCAAACGTCTTTAACCAATTTTTTTCTTGCTGGAGATTGGGTGGATGTGGGCCTTCCACCCACCATTGAAGCCGCCACACGAAGCGGTCACCAAGCCGCCGCGCTCGCCTTGGCCCACCTGACCCCATCGGGTTCCGCACGACATGAAGCAAAGGAGTGTGTCCCATGTTAAAAGCAATTATTTTTGATTGCGATGGAGTGATTGCCGATTCAGAACATTTGCACTTTTCTCTATTTCAAAAGGTCCTTGAAGAGGAAGGCGTTCCCTTATCACAAACCGAATATGTAGAAAAATATCTGGCCATGGATGATCGCGGCTGTTTTAACGCGGTGTATGCGTCACGGGGGAAACCACTAAGCGAACGGGATCGCGATCGATTGATTGCTAAAAAAACAGCTCTATACAAAAAAACAGCCGCGCAGAATCTCGTAATCCTTCCGGGTGTCGTTGAATTTGTGATGGCGGTTTCTCAAAAGTATCCGCTGGCCATGGCCTCGGGGGCGTTGCGGGAAGAAGTTCTCCTCATGATCGAAGCGGCTGGAATACGGCATTACTTTGACGTGGTGGTGGCCGCTGAAGATGTCCTAAGGGGAAAACCCGCTCCGGACGCGTATCTGAAAGCACTGGAAGGATTGAACCTCAAATACCCCCAAAAAAACATTCAACCGGAAGAATGTTTAGTGGTTGAAGATTCCAAACATGGGCTCCTTTCCGCTCAGGGGGCTGGAATGAAAGTCGTCGCGGTGACAACCACCTACCCCGCAGAGGAATTGGCCACTGCCGATCGCGTGGCCCCTGTCCTAACCGCGCTCCGACTGAAAGATCTCGAGAGTCTCTTTTCCACTTCCATCCCGTGACCGAAACCGGCCGCACCCCACGCGAGGAACTCTCCCACCTGATCAAAGGGAACGAAACCACCATTGATCTAGCTCGAGCGGCCCTGCTCATGGCCCAAGACGAGTATCCCACGCTCGCACCACAACCCTATCTGGACAAGTTGGCCGCCTACTCTTCCCGCGTAACAGAACGCCTCAGCCTCGGGCGTGACCCCATTGGGACCATTGCCGCACTGAACGGAGTCCTCTTTGACGAGGAAGGTTTTAAAGGAAATTCAGAAGAATATTACGATCCACGGAACAGTTTTTTGAACGAAGTGTTGGACAGACGCGTAGGCATTCCCATTACCCTTTCGCTCCTCTATATGGAAGTGGCTCGACGGGCTGACATCCCCCTCGTGGGGATAGGGCTTCCCGGTCATTTTATAACGGGCCTGGTCACGCCTGGACGAACATTTTATGTGGACCCGTTCCACCAAGGCCAGCTTTTGAATGAAAAAGAATGTGCCGAGCGGGTTGCTAAAATCTTCGATGGTAAAATGCCCCTCACGCCAGCTCATTTTACGCCCATTGGCCCGCGCGGGATCCTTTTGCGCGTGCTTATTAATTTAAAGAACATTTATATGGAATCCCGTTCTTTTGCGAAGGGCCACGCGGTCATAGACAAAATGGTCCTTCTCGCGCCCGAGGATTGGTCACAGATTCGTGACCGCGGGTTAGTGCGATATCATCTCAAACACCTCCAACCGGCCTTAGCCGACTTGGAACTCTATTTAAGGAAAGCCCCGAACACCACAGACCGTTCGGAAATTCTAAAATTACAAAAAATTATAATGAAAGAGTTAAAGTGAGGAGAAACCCCATGCCCCCATTATCCCAATCCCAAGATTTGCGAGCTCAAAGTCGTGCCATTACGGAGGGCATTTACCGCGCTCCGAACCGTGCCATGTTGAGAGACGTGGGCTTCACGGACGAGGATTTCAACAAACCCTTGATTGGGGTGGCCAGCACCTGGAGTGAGATTACGCCATGCAACATTCACATCAATAAGCTCGCGGAAAGTGCCAAAGCTGGGGCCAAGGCCGGCGGTGGTTCTCCCCAAATTTTCAATACGATCACCGTATCCGATGGGATATCCATGGGCACCCCTGGAATGAGGTATTCCCTCCCCAGCCGCGAAATTATTGCCGACTCCATTGAAACCGTGGTCGGCGCTCAACGAATGGATGGGTTCGTGGCGATTGGGGGATGCGACAAAAACATGCCTGGGTGCCTCATGGCCATGGGGCGCCTAAATTTACCTTCCGTGTTCGTTTATGGAGGATCGATCCTTCCTGGAAAGTTCCAAGGAAAAGACGTGGACATCGTCAGTATCTTTGAAGCCGTTGGGCAATTCAACAACAATCTCATTGACGAAAAAACCGTAAAGGGGATTGAATGCGCCGCTTGCCCCGGCCCCGGATCCTGTGGCGGAATGTACACCGCAAACACCATGGCCTCCGCCATAGAAACCTTGGGAATGAGTCTTCCTGGAAGCTCCTCCCATCCCGCGGAGTCCAATGAAAAAACCGAAGAATGCAAATCAGCGGGGAAAGCCGTGGTCGACCTGATCAAGAAAGGGATCCGACCCAGGGACATCGTAACGAAAACATCCCTTGAAAACGCCATCGCTCTCGTGATGGTTTTGGGCGGGTCCACCAACGCCGTCCTTCACCTCTTGGCCATTGCCAACGCTTTTGGTCTCAAACTTGAACTGGCGGACTTTAATAGAATTGCCAAACGGACGCCACACCTGGCGGACCTAAAACCCTCCGGTCAGTATGTGATGTACGACCTCCATAAAGCGGGAGGGGTTCCCGCCATATTAAAACTCATGTTGAAACATGGAATGATTGATGGGAAAACCATGACCGTCACTGGAAAAACATTGGCCCAAAACCTGGCCTCTTATCCCAACTTAACGGCGGGGCAAAAAGTTATCCGGGACCCAAAGAATCCCCTCCGACCCACAGGACCACTCGTGGTCTTAAAGGGAAATTTGGCGCCAGAAGGGGCCGTTGCCAAAGTGGGGGGACTGACAAATACACATATCACTGGTCCAGCCAAAGTTTACGATGGAGAAGAAGCGGCGACGGCCGCCGCCCTGAAAGGATCCATTAAACCGGGCGATGTCGTGGTCGTCCGTTACGAAGGCCCCAAGGGTGGTCCGGGAATGAGGGAAATGCTGTCGTTAACAGCGATCCTTTCTGGGAAAGGAATGGGGGACAAGGTCGGCTTGTTAACAGACGGAAGGTTTTCTGGGGGGAGCCACGGCCGCGTGGTGGGTCATGTTTGCCCCGAAGCCGCCGTGGGTGGTCCTATTGCTTTATTAAAGAATGGAGACCTTATAACCATCAATGCTGAAAAACAGGAACTTTCTGTCGCACTCTCCCACAAAGAATTGATGAAACGAAAGAAAGCCTGGAAGCCCCGAAAATCAACAGATAACCCGGGAGGCTGGCTTGCCCGTTACGCCGCCCTGGTCACCTCTGGCTCCGAAGGAGCGGTGCTTCGGGTCCCTCGCTAACCCACCCCCAATGCCCGTCCTTTCAAACCCTCGGACTCCGATGAAAGACGATCGGCGACTGGGAACGGTTTCGGGAATAATTGTTCCCCAATGGCCTGTGGTATTCGAAGGAGAGCTCGACAACCCCTCCGCGGTTCTAAAGTCACTTCGCGAAGTGGGAAAAACCGTTCGCCAAAACAAAGTAGACACGGTCATCGTCCTCTCACCCTTTTGGATCGCCCGTTCAGGGTTCTATGTGGAACCCAGTGCATTTCATTCAGCCCAAAATGATTTTTCCGGTTACCCGGTGGATCTCCGTTACAATTGCCCCGGGGATCCAGCACTGGCCCAACAATTAATTGAGGCGGGGAAAAAGGACGGGCTTCCCGTTCAAGCTTGCCACCATTGGGCCGACGTGGCGGCCGCGGTCCCGCTCAAAGTTCTCTTTCCAAATGGAGAAAAACCAATCGTACCGCTCTCTTCTTCCGAACTCTCTTTAGAAACATGCCTCAAGTGGGGAAGCGTCATTCGCCAAGCCATTGAAAAATCAGGAAAGAACGTGTTGATCCTTGGGGGAGGAGGGCTCTCCCATAACCTCACCGCCTGCCTCCATTTGGAAGACGGAATGGCGGCCGTCATCTTCGACCAAAAAGTGTTGAATTGTTTGCGAGATGGCAAGGGACCTGAGATAAAGAAAATGGACCCCTATTGGATCCGAGTCGGAAACCCCGCCGCCGATTTAAGCGATCTCTACGTCATGCTCGGAGTCCTCGGCCCTACCACCCGCTTCGCCCTCCACGCTTATGATGGAGCCCCCGGCCAAGGCTGGGCCGTCCTGACGACGTAGGAGGCTCCTTTCGTTAGCATCTGTGATTATTTTAAGTTGGTTTCCATATTTTCTCAGGCGAACGAGCCTTTTGGTTCCCGGTCCGGGCCAACAAAAAAAGACAGTCGGAAAGACGATTGAGATAGATTTGAGCGTGTAAAAAAGATTGGTCCCTTTTTAAGAGAACGACTAAACTCCTTTCGGCCCTTCGACAAACCGCCCGGGCGAGATGAAGCAAGGCACCACCCCCGGCCCCCCCAGGAAGAATAAAGTTTCTAAGTTCTGGTAAATGGCGCGAAAGGGTATCCATTTCCCGTTCCAAACGTTCAATCTGAACGGGTCCAATTCGGGGAATTTTCTTGGAGTCAGGGGCATCCCGTGGGGTCGAGAGATCAGCCCCCAAAACAAAAAGCTCTTCTTGAATGATGGAAATGGATCGACGGACGGACAGCGCTTTTGTTTCCGTTTCGGCCCACCCAAGAACAGAGTTCAACTCATCCACCACCCCATAGGCCTTCACACGGGGGGAATCTTTTCGAAGCTTCCGACCTCCAAACAAATAGGTGTCTCCACCGTCGCCAACCTTTGTGTAAATTTTCATGGGATCATTTTACCCTTTCCGACCACTTGATTAAAGCCGAATTGCTAAAATTTCACCATGAGTTTATCTCTCGCGCCGATCCTGCGGTCCCTTAAAAAAGAATATCCAAAACCTCACTGCGCCTTAACCCACGCCAACCCCTTTCAACTGTTAATCGCAACCATTCTTTCGGCCCAGTGCACCGATGAGCGAGTGAACCAAGTGACCCCGAACCTTTTTAAAACGTTCGGATCGCCCGAAGAGCTCGCCCAGGCGTCTCTATCAGAGGTGGAAGAGATTATTCGATCAACGGGCTTCTACCGTCAAAAGGCTAAATCCCTAATCCACTCCTCACGTTTATTGATGGCCCACTATGGAGGAGTTGTTCCTCAAACCATGAACGAATTACTGCAATTGCGCGGGGTGGCCAGAAAAACAGCCAATGTGGTTTTGGGGACAGGGTATGGAATTGCCTGTGGCGTGGTCGTGGATACCCATGTTAAACGACTCTCCAAACGACTGGGACTGACAAAAGAGATCGAGCCGGAAAAGGTTGAAACCGATCTTATGAAAATGATCCCTCAAAAGGATTGGATTTGGTTTTCTCATGCCCTCATTACACACGGCCGGAAGTATTGTAGAGCCCTTCGGCCGGATTGCCCGACCTGCCCCCTGCGAAAATATTGTCCTTCCGTGGGCACCTTATGAGCACCCTGGATCCTCGCTTTGAAATGGGGATTTCCCTCTTTAATCGGGAAGAGTTTTTCGAAGCCCATGAAGTGTGGGAAGAACTTTGGCACGACACCCGCGGGTCGAACAAGGACTTTTTTCAGGGGCTCATTCAGGTCACCAGTGCCATGCACCATCTTCAGATTGGAAACATGCGTGGGGCCCGAATTCTTTATGGCTCCGGGATAGAACTCCTTACTCCCTACGGAACCCACCATCTAGGATTGAACCTGACTCTCCTCCGAACGAAATTCACTCAAGCCTTAACAGGGATATTGGACGCACCCATTGATCAATTAGCTGGAAGAGGCCTTTCAGGTCCAATCAAAATATCCTATTCATCCCAACTTGCTTTCCAGTTAAAACGAGCGAATTCCGATGCCCCCGAATAAACTCAAAACCCCCAAAATAATCACTCCCCGAATTGAACGTGAAATGGAAAAACGTTTCGCGGATGGGGGACTTCCTAAATCCTGGTGGAAAACCTTTTCAAACGATATTCGCCATTGCCTCCGTTGCGGAGAAACGCTCCAATGGACTTATGTTCATATTGAAAGAAGAAAACGATTTGTCTGTGTCGAGTGTAAAGGGATCGCCTACCAAAACCCTAAAATAGTGGGAGCCACCCTCCCCATTCATAACGGGAAAATCTACTTACTAAGAAGGGCCATTGAACCCGCCTACGGCCTTTGGAGTCATCCAGCCGGTTACATGGAAATGGGGGAAACCGTGGAACAAGCGGCCCTGCGAGAAACCTGGGAAGAAATCCGTACTCGGGTCCGCGTTCTGGGACCACCCAAGATTTATTCCTACGAAGATTCTCCAATTGTTACGGTCATTTATCCAACTGAAGTCATTGGTCCCACCCCTTGCCCAGGGGCCGAATCTCTCGAAGTAAAAGCCTTCCTACCCAACGAAATTCCATGGAAAGAACTGGCGTTTCGAAGCACTTTTCATGCTTTAAGAGATTGGGTGTCTGAAACTCAATGATACGATGAGTTAACCCGGAATCCCCAGTTGAGCGCGAGGACCGGCCAGGCTCAGAGAGCCTGGCACTTGAGGCGGCAGAGCCGCTGATGCGAGACGAAAAAAGCGGGCTTTTTTACGAACAAAAAAGTGCAGGTCGTAGGCCGCTCCCACGCGGCACTTCCGCTAGCGCGGTCGCGGGGACTACGGACAAACTTTTTTGGAAAGGAAAAAAGCCCGATTTTTTTGTCGAATCCCGTGATTCAACTGGGGATTTCGGGTTACCAGCGGGGAACTGGATTGATTAAATCCGCGGCAAATCTGTTAAAAATAGGTTCGGATGACGCTTGTCACTTTTCCAATAACAGAAACTTTTCGACCTCGAATGAGGGGATAAGCAGAATTTATCGGTTCCAAAAAGATTTCCCGGTTCACGCGCCGCAATCGTTTGACCGTCGCCTCTTCATCATCCACGGTGGCCACAACAATAGCCCGGTCTTCCGCCACAGTCGTATTTTGAACCAAGACCATATCCCCATCCAAAAGTTCCGGACTCATACTGTCGCCCTTCACACGCAAAACGAAGTTAGCGCGTTTGGCGATGGCCTCATCCACAGCCAAATAATCCTCCACCTCCGCAATCGCTTCAAGGGGAACTCCAGCGGAAACTCGCCCCAGGATGGGGAGTCGGGACTGGGCTTCCACCAACCGCCTGGCCCCCAACAAAAGACCACGAGCCGTCTCTTTAGCCCGACGCAAAACACCTTTTCGTTCCAACGCTGAAATATGATCCTGAATCGCCTTTGGAAAAACATCAAAATGTTTGGCGATCTCCCTTACCGTGGGGGGAATACCACTTTTCTCAATTTGATTGACAATGAACGTATAGATTTCTTTTTGGCGTGCCGTGAGTTGGTCCATAGGAATACTATACAAAAGAATATGCTTATTTTTCAAAAAAATAAAATTCCTGTTGGTGTTCATTTTCAGTTTTTCTGCGCTGAGGGGAAAATGGCGCCGGGATTTCTCGAACCTGAAAGACGGGAGATTCCTCTTCCAAACCCTCCATAATTTCATCCCGACACCGTTGCCAAAGTTCTAGATATTTTTGGGTGTCCACTTCTGGAGCCTCGCTCACGAAGGCCAAGGGCGTCGCACGAAAATCAACCACCTTGTCCCCTGAAGAAGTGATGATGTAGCGCACGGTTTCCCCCGCATGCAAAGGAACTCCAGACGCCGCCAAACGTTTCGCGGCCACGGAGGAAGGTCCATTCGAAACGTATTCCGAGGGGTCCTTTGATAACGTAAAAGTGACGGCCAACTCCACGGCATCCACCCGGCCTTCCGCGATCCGTTCGCGAACCGTATCCGCGATCACGGACACACGTCCGACCCGAGCCCGACATCCCGCCACGTCGTCAGCCTCGGCCAAAACCGCCAACATATTTTTCTGCATTTTCTTAAAGATCTCCGGTGTGTCCCGACGGCGCAGGGCCAACCCCCGTATTTTGAGCTCTCCGTTCGTGAACGCCCCGAAGTAACGGTTCGGCACGCCCGAGAGCGGAACGGTTTTGGAAGGGCAAAACCGTAGCCACTTATAGACGCCTTCCAACCCCACAGAGCAATCGCCTGCCGTTTCGATCTCCCGCCGAAGATGTTCGTAATCCATTCCCGCCTGCCCTTGAACCCAAACACAGTCCACATTTGCATGAAGAACATGAAATCCCCGGCTTTCCACAAAATCCTTGGCTCGCAGGAGAGTCTCACGCCCCCAAGCCGTCACCGACTCATGCGCCTCGATCTTCCCGAACCGCGCGTTCTTGAATCCGAGATAGCCAAAGCTTGTCACTAGGGACCACTTGTGGGCATCGGCGCGAGCCTTGAAAGCGGCGGCTTGGGGATCCCCCGCCTTATAGCGACGTTTGTATTCGACGCGTTTCTTTAAGATCGGCGCTAAAACTTCCGGAACGATTCCTTGGCGACGACGGCAAAGGTGGTGGCCTATTTCTGGGACAGGAAGAACCTCTCGGCAACAATCACAATTCACTGTTTCGGGTGAAATGTTGTGTTTCACCATCAGCGTGGGGTACATGGAGACGAAATCATACTCGGCCACGTTTTCGAACCAGCCGATATCGGGCTCGTAGACCAAACCGCCCTTGTCCGCCACCACCAGCTCTGACGCCGGGCGAAAGTCCTCCGCCTGGGCCTTGTCCATGGGCACCCACAGGCCCCGACGAAGGGCTACGTCCAACTGCATGGAGGACAGGGACGTCCCGATCGTCGTTCGGGCCGCCCGTTGAACTGGAATCTTAGCGATGCGGGCAATTTCGTAGAGGCCCTCCCAGCCACATTCCTTAAAATAGAAACTGTTCTTCAGATCCAGATGCCAACGACCGAAAAGATATTGGGCACCCGATTGATAGATCATTTGGCCGTAAGTCATGAAGCTCCGGCCCTGTTGACCGCTCACCCCACGAGCGTGATCCCGGGACAGAGAAAGGGGGTGTCTCGTTTTGATCGACCACTCCAAAAGGTGCGGAATCAAATAACTGTCACCCCAGTCAGTCGAGAGGACGTCGGGATCCCACTCCCGAATCCGCCGATCCAAACTCTCCATTTGCTGAGCGGGGTCCCCTTCCAACACATGGGTCAATCCTTCATACTGTAAAACCAGTCCACCACGGGACGCGTGGGTGGGATTCACCGCACCGGAAAATTCGGACCCCGCGAGAGCCACATGCAAGAACCGAAGGGGGGGAAGTGAAAAATCCACAGACCAAGGATCGTCTTGGAGCGAAAACGAGGTCAATCGATCACCGTCAAAATCAAACATGCCAAAGGCCAGGGGGAAATGACGCCGCTCGTAGTGATAATGTTGAACAAGATGAAAGTCCGCGTTGTAAAGGAGAACCCCCGCCCGCTTTAATTTTTTGACCAGGGGACCATGAACCGGCGGGGCAACGCGAACTTCCCACCCCGGTCGACATTTTTCGGAATAAAGGTCCGCTCCTTGTCGGGGAGAGATCTCTAGGGGGGTATGCGACGAGACCAAGAGAGGGCGAGCCCGACCCCAAGAATCCCCGTCCACGATAAAAGGGGCCCGCCAGGGGTCAACAAAGGTGACCCGCCGCCCATCCACCAACACCGCCCACACCCGAATTCCTTCAAAAACAGGATACGCGTCAAAGATCCATCCGTTGCAGTGCATAAGATCCCTCATTCACTAAAAACGCCGTCGAAAAACCCTTGATTTCCTCCCTCCGCCTAAGTAGACTATCCCCATGACACTCAAAACTCTTAAAAAATGTGTCCGGGCCCTGAAACCGGAAGATCAGAGAAAATTTCTCCGGGATCTACCCGCACTCATTCGCCTTCCCAAAGAAGATTGGGCTCGCCTCAAAGTAGCGGAAACCTCTTTTGCTTTTTGGAATAACTCACAAGACGATATATATGACAACCTTTAAGCGAGGCGACGTCGTTCTCATTGCTTTCCCGTTTACGGATTTAACAACAACAAAAATGCGCCCAGCGCTGATCCTGTCGTCGAACACATTCAATCAAACCCATTTAGATGTGGTTTTAGTCGCCATAACGTCTCAAGTTTCAAAAAAAGTCCCTCGCTACGATCATCTTCTGTCCCAGGAGGATCAAAAGTCGGCTGGTCTTCCGAAACCATCCCTCGTGAAACTTGGGAAAATCGTGACAATCGATCAACGCTTAATCCGAAAAAAACTGGGGCATATTTCAAACCCAACCCTCGGATACTTGACCACCGAACTCCACAAAATCCTTTCTTAACGCCCTTCACTGACAGAATCCCGCACCTCCAAACGTCTTTCCAGTTCCTGAACGCGCGCGGCAAGGCCAAGGAGCATGGCCAGGGTGATTCCCTCCATAGGGACGGGCCGGCTGGCCATGGAAAGCGGTGCCGCATGCCGACGGGCAAATCGCCACAACGTGTCTAAAACCTCCTGATCCTCTTTGCGAAGCGCCCGGCGGAAATCTTTCCACAGGGCTTCTTCCTGGTGAAGCGTTTGAACGATGGTGGGGAGCGTCCGGCCCATTAGTTTTCCAAGGCCACAGGTCCCACCCGGGTGACACTTTGGGCCAATTTCAAAAATCCCTGGGAAAAACATTTGCGGCCTGGAGGCAACGGGCGATCCACCACCAAAGCCAGGACCGGACCGGAAACATCGGCCAATCCCAAACAGAACCGCTGAAAGGCACGCTGTGCATCTTCCAGCGCCAACTCTTCATCAAGAAAGGGCGCCAGAGGGTCGGCCAACACCACAGGCCCCGGAGCGAGCCGGGGCAATTTTCCGGTCACCAGTGCGGCCAGTTGAAAAGCGTTAAAGGTCCGGGCCAATTGGATTTTGGATAACACCGCCCGGGGATCCATCCGATACCCTTGAGCCGTCTTGGCCAGGGCGTGGGCGTCAAAACGGTTCGCCGCGTCGACCCAGTAAATTTTTGTTGGCCCCTCCAACAAGGGGCAGAGTGCCTCCACTGTCCACCGAGAAATCCCCCGGGGGCCGCACAACACATGAAAAGACCGCCCCCGCCCCGAAGGCCACCCCAACTTCTCCGAAATCAATCGACTGGGTGGGGGGAGGAAAAGGCTCATTCGCATACTATACGTTTGTATATATAATAAATCAAGTGGAAAAGAAATTGCGGACCAGGGGGGGGGCCACCACACATACGGCCCAGTCACCTGACACTTTATACCCCCACTCTTTGGATTGAAACCTACCAGAAAGAGAGGTCGCTCCAGCCTTTTAGACAGAAGCAACCCAATGCATTATTAATGTTAGATATTGACAAATAAGTAAATTACGTACATTATCAACTTATGGACCCTTCTTTTCGCGTTCGCGAACTGTTTCACTTGCATGCCCTGCGGCAGTTGGCCTCCCGACTGGCCCTCCGGCCCTATGCTGTGAAGGGAGGAATTTGCCTTCGCTTTTTCCATCGTTCGCCCCGACTTTCGGAAGACATGGACATCGACGTTTCCCCGCGACTTCCCGTGCGTACACTTCGACATGCGGTCGACCACATACTGGGGGGGCCAGCCCTTACCGCCGGGCTTCGCCCTCAGGGCGTCATCGGCCTGCAGTTTTCGGCCCCTAAACAAACGGAGACAACCCAACGATGGAAAATCCTATTGACAGTGATGGGAGGCACCCGACTTTCAACCCGGCTGGAATTCAGCCGACGCACCCCGGACATCGCAGCGGATCGGGCAACCCCAACCCCTGAAATTTTAGAAATGGCCTTCCTTCCGCCGTTCGTGGCCGCCCACTATGGGCCCAAAGAAATGATCGCCCAAAAGATCCGCGCCTTAGGATCGCCTTCCCGCGTTGCCGCTCGGGACCTGTTTGACCTCCATCACTTGTATTCTCAATTTCCAAGGACACCGTTTCAAAAATTCGACGATCTCACTTCGGAAGAGAGGGAGAGGGCGGTGAACAAGGCGAACGGTTTTTCTCTGGGCGATTTCCGCGAACAAGTGCTTCCGTTCCTTCCAGAAGACTTAGAAACCCTCTACGGCAATCCAGCGGGATTTCAGATGATGAAAGAAACCGTTGAGCGACATCTGGCGGAGTCACTATGAAAACACTCCCAGCCACGGACATTTTACGGCTTATTAAAAGTCAGGGGTTGCGGTTTTTCAGAACGTCCGACATTCTCACACTCACGGGACTTAAACCTGCGGCAACGACCCACGCGCTCCAACGGCTCGCTGGTAAAAAACTGTTGACCCAACTCAAAAGGGGCGTGTGGGCCAACCGACTGGACGATCCGCTGGACCCTGCAGAAGCCGTCCAACACCTCACTTTTCCCTCGCCCAGTTACATTTCTCTTTACACCGCGCTTTCCAGGCAGGGTGCCATCGACGAAGTCCCCCGGGCGGTGTATGCCGTCACCACAGGCCGCCCCGCCCGGCTCCATACGTCTTTGGCCGATTTTCATATCCACCACCTCCCGGCCCGCCTGTTTTGGGGTTTTCAGCAAAGCCACTCAAACAAAGGGACCTTCCCCATGGCCGAAAAAGAAAAAGCCTTTCTGGATCTGGCCTACCTGGGGCTCGTTCCACGGTCCCCCTTGGGCGTTCCGTATTCCCGCAATAAAAAATGGGATTTGGATTCCCAAAAAATCAGGGAATACGCCACTCGATTCGCCTTTCCAGCGCTCACCCAATACCTCAAAAAAATAGGCTTCTGATAAACGCCTTCGCACGAGATTGACAAATAGCTGCATTCGCTACGAGACACATGCTCTTAAAATAAAATTACATGTGATTGGAGAAAATGACATGCAATCGACCCGGCTTTCCGTTGCCGACGCCTGGATTGCCGCGACCGCACTGAGTCTCGGGGCTATTCTGGTCCACAAAGACCCCGAATACGAGCCGCTCAAAAATAAAATCCGGCAACAAATCCTTCCTTACAAGTAACGGAACCCACAACAAGAAACATGTTCTTTGCTCAGAACACAAATTTCTCCTGCACCTGGAGCGACTTGTTTAAAATCAAAGATCCTCATATAATGGGGAAGGAACGCTGGAGAAATCCCAAATGAATTTCAAAAATGCGGCTTTTGGATTTGCCATTGGAGTATTATGTTGGGGAACCACAATGGCGACCGAAGTGGTCGTATTGGACTTCAATAAAATCAGTTCCGCCACGACTCTGTTTGGATCGAACGCTCAGGTCAACGACAACCAAAAAGTTCAAAACCGCCTTTTTGACGAACGGATCCTCGATCGTGGGTTCGAGTGGTCCCTAGATCAAAAGTGGACCTCCGTTATCCAAACGGCCACTGCCTCCATTTCCCAAGATTGCACGGAAAGATATGGGGATAGATGTTCCGCCAAAACCGTCATTAACACCTTTCTCTCCGGGAGCATTGTGGCAATGGTCCAAACCGCGGTCTGGGTGGAGTCGGGACAAACCTACACATATTCATTCTGGGCAAAACAATCCAGCTACGGGGGAAACATCACGGTTTCAATGATCGATCCCAATACCCTTTATTCCATCGTTTCAAATTCAGGAATTCACCCTTCCATTGCTTCCAGCTGGACCCAATATTCAGGGTCCTTCACCGTCACAGACAGTCAAGTCAACGGTCTTTTTCTTCTTCAATTTAACGGAACAGGAACAGTTTGGATTGATAACTTAAGTCTTATCCCCACGGTCACCCAAAGTGGCCTCTCTCCTGCCCTATTCAATGCCTTTGGAGAATTGGGGATGAAAACCATGCGCTTCGGTTCTGGGAGTGAGGCCAACGCTTACGACTGGAAAAAAGCTGTGGGCCCTCGAGATTTGAGAAAATCAAATGTGAGCGTGTTTCACTATTACACTCAAACCGCCGGAGATGGCTTCGATAAAAAACCCTATTACAATGATTTTGGTGTGGACGAATTTCTCCAAATGTCCGAGGCCCAAGGATGGACGCCTGTCTTTATCGTCAATTTAGCCTCTGGACCTACCATCGCAGCCCAGTGGGTCGAATATTGCAACGGATCACCATCGACTCCTTTCGGCGCCCAACGCGCAGCCAACGGTCGATCGACCCCTTACCATGTCAAATATTGGGAGGTGGGAAACGAAATTTGGAACCAAATCGCTCCCGAACCGGGATCTTTGCCCAACCCCGGGGGATACACTCAACCGAACACAGACAATTACATCAATGCCTTTCGAGATTTCTCTGACGCCATGAAAGCGGTAGACCCCACCATTTTTGTCGGTGCTGTAGGAGGGCACAAACCGTCGGATGGGTATATGACAGGGATTGTGGATCCCAACTGGAATCAAGATCTTCTCGCTGGGGCCGCGACCCAAATGGATTTTTTATCGATTCATGTTTATGCCACGGGACGCGATAATCGTATGCTCGATGAAACAACCGTTTATAACGCGCTCATGGGGTCCCCTCTCTTTTTTGAGGAAGAAATTATCAGTTTAAAATCCCTCATTGCCGAGTCGGGAAACCCTCAGATCCAAATCGCGGTTACTGAATACGCGGCACAGACCACCACAACGACAGGGAATAGTAATTTTTTCTTCCCACAAAATCTCCAATCCACGCTTTTCATGGCTTCCATGAAAAACACCTTTCTCCGCCAGGGCATTCGATTGGTCAACCAGTTCGATCTGTTAAACGAAAGTTCATCCCTCGTGGAGTTTACTCTCACTGCCGGATTTAACGCCACCCTTATTCGTCATGGTCCCTTTTATGTGGAGACGCTTTACAAAGATTACCTCAAACCCACACTCGTGGACGTCCAAGTGACCGGGACAACGTTCACGTCTGAACCTGTGGGGTGGATGCCTGGAGAAACCTCTATCCCAACGGTCGACGCCTTGGCCACTCTCGACTCTGCCAATAAAGAAATCTCACTCCTGATGGTGAACCGAAACAAAGACAACAGCGTCTCCGTTAATCTTGATTTCGATAATTTCAGTTTCCCTTTAACCTTTGAGCAGGGGAGCGTGATTTCGGGCTCCGCGATTGATTCTCGCAACACGGTGGCCACACCAAACGAAATCCAACGGTCCGGGTTCAATAGCTCCGACGTTTCTTCTCTTCTCCCCTCGACAAAAGGGGAACCCCGATTCCAGGTGACACTCCCGAAGCTGTCAGTTACAGCCCTTCAATTTTCCTTCACTGAGGGGTCACTTCAAGACGTTCGAGCCTATCCTAACCCATTTCAGCCCAACCTCCATCCCAGAGGGATTTTTTTTTCCTCCATTCCTCTGGATGCCCACGTTCGGGTCTTTACGATTACGGGTGCCCTCGTTCGCGAATTATCTATCAATGAACAAAATGGGGAAACCGTCTGGGATGGCCGCAATATAGAGGGCCAGAGGGTCGCCAGCGGCGTCTACCTCGTTTTGATCAAAAGTAACTTAAGGAGTAAAACGTTAAAGGTCGTGGTCCAGAACTAACGATGTAGCTTCCAAAACTTCCCATTTCAACCAGCCAACCCATTACAGAGATCCCCTGCCCGCAGAAAGGGATGGATCCTTCTCCGGAATGTTTCCCCACGCCAAACACGACCAGATCTAATTTTGTAAAATATCCTTGTTCAATCTGAAGGCCAACATTTAGGACTCCCTTCGCCCATGAATCATTTGGATCAGTTGGAACAACAGAGTGTCTATATCTTCCGAGAGGCGTTCCGTCATTTTGAACGTCTCTGCATGCTGTGGTCCATTGGGAAAGATTCCACGGTCTTGCTTTGGCTCGCGCGCAAAGCTTTTTTTGGACATGTCCCCTTTCCTTTGGTTCACATCGACACCAGTTATAAACTTCCAGAGATGATTGCCTATCGGGAACGATTGGCCCTGGAATATAAACTGACCATGATCGTCGGCCAGAATGTTGAAGCCATTAAGGCCGGTCGAACGTTTCCGGCCACCCAACATCTTCCGGAGGGCCATCCCGATAAATTGTCTCGAGTGGAATGTTGTGGCCTTTTGAAAAAAGACGCCCTGGCCAACACGCTGAATGGCACTTGGCCAAGACAAAAACTTAACCACACCTCAGGTCAATACGAAATAGATCCCGATCGGGCCCCGTACCATGGCGTCATTGTGGGTGCCCGAGCCGATGAAGAAGGAAGCCGCTCGAAAGAGCGCTATTTCTCTCCCCGGGACAAAAACAGCGCCTGGGATGTGGGGGAACAACCCCCGGAATTTTGGAATCAGTTTAAAACCGATTTCGCCCCAGGCACCCACGTTCGCATTCACCCCTTATTGGATTGGACCGAGCTTCATATCTGGGAATACATTAAACGGGAAAATATCCCCACCGTATCCCTTTATTACGATCAGGGGGCGGGAACGCGTTACCGAAGTTTGGGCTGTGGCCCCTGCCAAGCCCCCATCGAAAGCCAAGCCCGGAACGTGGACGATATTATTACGGAACTGAAAAGCGGAAAACTTAAAAACGTTGCGGAACGCTCGGGCCGGTTGCAAGACGGCAAACACGGTCTCGAAGAACTGCGCCGCGAAGGGTACATGTGACGACCTCTTTGCCTGGGGTGGACACCCGAGAACAGATGAGCATTGTCATCGTGGGTCATGTGGACCACGGGAAGAGCACCGTCGTGGGCCGGCTGTTCGCCGACACGGGTTCGCTCCCGGAAGGGAAATTGGAATCGGTACGCAAAGAATGTTCCCGCACGGGAAAACCCTTCGAGTATGCCTTTCTCTTAGACGCCTTGACGGACGAACAGGACCAAGGCATTACCATTGATACCGCCCGATCCTTTTTCAAAACAGACAAACGGGACTATATTCTTATTGATGCCCCCGGCCATATCGAGTTTCTCAAGAACATGATTTCCGGCGCCGCTCGGGCCGAGGCAGCCGTGTTGGTTATCGACGCCAAAGAAGGGGTTCGAGAGAACAGCCGGCGCCATGGGTATTTGCTTTCCATGTTGGGAGTGAGACAAATCCTAGTGGTTGTGAATAAAATGGATCTGGTGAACCGCGATCAAACTCTCTTTTTAAAAATCGAACAAGAGTTTCGCTCTTTTTTAAAGGGAATTGGGGCCCCTGACCCCGATTGTTTTATCCCCGCCAGCGCTTTAAATGGTGAAAATCTTACGATCCGAAGCCAAGAGATGGGTTGGTATAAGGGCCCCACTCTCTTGGAAGCCCTGGACGAATTCCAAAAAGCGCCTCCCCATCTTGACCGCCCCCTTCGTTTTCCTGTACAGGCCATTTATAAGTTCACCAGCCAGGGCGACGATCGTCGGATCATCGCGGGGCGCGTGGAATCCGGTCGGGTGAAGGTGGGGGATCCTGTTTTCTTTTCTCCCTCCAATAAATCCAGTGTCATCAAGAGCATTGAAGCCTTTAATGCAACACCCCGCCAAGAAATTGGCGCGGGGTGGTCAACGGGGTTTACCTTAAACGAAGAAATTTACATCACCCGTGGCGAACTCATGAGCCACACCGCGGCCCCACCCCTCGTCAGTACCCGATTCCGCGCCAACATGATATGGCTGGGCAAGAAGCCCTTTATCAAAGGCCGGGACTACAAACTCAAAATCCATACCCAGGCGGTTCCGGTTCACCTTCATGAAATCAAAAAAGTGGTGGACGCCTCTGACGCCGGGAAAGTTTTAGAAATTCACGAAGTCGGGCGTCATGACGTGGCGGATGTTGTTCTCGAAACGAAACAGCCCATCGCCTTTGACGACATCACCCAAGGAGAAGCAACAGCCCGTTTCGTTTTGGTGGATGGTTACGACATCGCGGGGGGGGGAATCATTATTTCCGCGGAACGGGACGATCAGGAAGAACTCCGGGAAGAAGCCCGTCTGCGTGATTTCCATTGGATTAAAGGGGGTGTCTCCCCCCAAGAACGGTCACAACGGTTCGGGCACCGGGCGGCGTTGGTCATGTTTGTTGGCAAGTCCGGTGTCGGAAAACATCGCTACGCCCGCACTCTTGAAAAAGATCTCTTCCAGGATGGCCACGCCACCTATATGTTGGATGGGACCAATGTCCTTCTTGGCGTTGACAGCGACATGATTTGGACCCAGTCGACCCAACAGGAACTCGTTCGTCGGTTCGCCGAAGTGGCCCACATTCTCCTGGACGCAGGGCTCTTGGTGGTGTCCACCACCAACGCCATCGGGCTCGCCGATGTCGCCGCGGTCCAAGCGCTTATTCCCGATTTCCCTGTCTTGGCTATCGAGATCTGTTCAGGGGAAAGCGCGCTTTCCTCGGCGGATCTACGACTGACAGGTCAGGAACAAAATCCCGACGCGGCGTCAAAACTCGTTGGACTTCTCACCCGCCACAACATCCTCTTTCCTAAAAAAAAGTAGTCTCTTTTTCTCCGTTAAATTTTCCCAAACCAGTCTTACAACAAACCCGAATGGGATCGACTAGGCTTGAATCAAGACCGCCACCAGGTGCGTTAACTGATCTCCCGTGACTTTTTGAACATCGTAATACAAATCCCCATAAAACAGGGAAAGGAGCTGGGCGAGACGTGGGTCTATGGCCCATTCGTTCGCATCGTGAAAAAATAACATCATGGGCCTCAACTCGGAAACAGTGGTAACACCTTGAACCTTTTTCATCAATTTCTCCACCGAATATTTCGACTCGGCGTTTAAGAGCTCTCTTGTCTTTGAAACCATGGAATACTTCAAATCGACTCGAATTCCTTGCCGTTCCAAAAAGGAGGAAACATCGGTATTCGAAATGTTTTCGGGGACTATCAGCGTGAGGGGAATATTCTTGGATTCACTCAACAAGGAGACCAAACGCAACTGATCTCGCGTCGCAATATCTTGAGGGTTCAAATAAGCTTGGCGATCGGCCTTAAAGAGGGATGCTGAGACCTCTATTCCAAGTTCTTTATCATGTTTAAGCGCGGACTCCACGGCCTCGGAGAAAGACAAAAGGCCCATCTCCCTATTGTAGCCTTCCCCCATCTCACGAAGTGCAAAAGACAGATTCATCTTCAAATTTTTCTCAAAAGCCGCCACTTCCAAGGCCAAGGATTGGAGATCGACTCGTCTTTGTTCTTGGGATACATTTTCGGCCCGATGCCTTACGGCCAAAGACGAACCGAACGAACGAGAGGAAATCATCGCC
Source organism: Elusimicrobiota bacterium (assembly GCA_016788905.1). NCBI lineage: Bacteria > Pseudomonadati > Elusimicrobiota > Elusimicrobiota bacterium. The sequence continues at coordinate 22,524 of JAEURZ010000022.1, read as the reverse complement.
CCGAGATATTGACGATCGGATTCTCTTCTGCGTGTTTCAGTTGAGACGCGCTCCCGAATTTCATTGACATCAATGGAAAAAATCAACCGAGTGGGTGGGGGGATAATTTCGGGTTCTGGTCTTCCAAGAAACATATTGAGAAGATGTCGGCCCCAATGGGGTTTCGAAAACGCAATGTAAGCATCCACACTCGATTGAAATAGAGTTGTCATCGTTACCGCGCCCAAGAAAACAGGGGACGAAACGAGCGCCATCACCTGATTTAGAACCGCTAAGTTTTCCAGGGGAATATAAAACCCAACACTGAGAAATACAACGGAAACAAGAAAACTTGCAGGGATCTTATAGAGAGCATCAGTCCATGTCAAAGTTTGAACTTTCTTATGGGGGAAGAAGTTTCGCAAAAACAGGTTCATGATTTTATGGGTTAGGGCCCAGAGAATGACTCCGCCTCCCACATAGGCCACATAAAAAGACCCCAAGGCCCCCACCCCTGCCCAGAGGGCAAGGGAATAGAAACCGGCGATGTAGGCCACCCGAAGTGAATTTTCAAATACCACAGCCCCACCCAGATGCAACCAGGGTCGATTTTTAATCTTTTCCGAAGAATGCCCCACAAACATATTGAGTAAAGAATTGAACCGAGTCGGCTTAATTCCCAGGTGCTTCATGGTGATCTCAGAAAACAAATCAAAGACAGGTCCTCCCGCTCGGAGTTCTGGAACACCGGCCACAATTTGGTTCATCGCCTTCTCCATTGATTTTTTCGAGGCGCGATGGGGGTTCAAGAAAATCGTTGTTTGGTCCTCATACCGAACGGCTTGCATGGGCCCGGATAAGCTCGTATTGACCATCAGATGAATGTTAAGATATCGAATTTTCTCCCACTCAAACATCTTTTCCAGCCACCCCCCAACCGTTTCAATGTCTGCTTTGGACACATGCCAGGCGGCAAAGTCATCGGTTGAAAAGGGAACAACAAGTTCAAGCGAAAACTTATTCTCTGAGATTGAAGGGGGGGGCAAGAGCGCTGTCGGAATATCCCTGCCCTTGAAGTTTCTTCCTGAAAGAGGAAAGACTTGCCCCTCCTTTGAGTCAAAAGACGTGAGGGGGGATAGTGCCGTCACTCCCCTTAATTCAAACACCCTATTCCCATCTATATTCCGAGCCCTTACTGTGACAGGATGGCCAGGTTTTGAAAGGCTTATTCCTTGTTTAACAAAACGAGTTAAAGCCCACCCTAACTTTTCGAAATCCAAATACCGATGATCTTTAAACAGGGACTCTAAATCATCGACCAACGCACTGGAATGGGTTTCCGGGTCAGGATAGGTTTCCTGAAAAGAAAAGGACATCATCTGACGAGTTAAAAACCGTAGGTCAAGGACTTGGGAATGGGAAATGGTTTCTCCTGAATTCTCGAGAAACCCCAGTAACGTTTGAAGGATTTCTCCCCGGGATTCCAACCCCTCATTTCCTTGAAGCCAAACAGATTCCACGACCGAACGCCACCAGAGCTCCATAGGTGTATCCCGAGAAAATAGATCAAATTTAGCGATATCCGAAACCACCGTTTGAAAAGAATGTTCAGTTAAGGACACGTCCCCACCCTTATTTTGATCGGTTGCTCTTAATGCGATGAATTCAAAGAGGGTCTTTTCAGTGGCGATTCGAAACCATGTCTTTTTTAAGAGCTCATCATATTTGCGATCGGCCCACTCAGAAAGATCATGACGGTAGGGTCTACGGGTCTCTCTTAATTTATTGGAATATCTTTGGAATTCTCTCCGAAGTTGTTCCGCCGTTGGAAATCCTTCATTGTTTGTAATGACACGGGTTTGGATATAGGGACGATGCATGTCACGGTACCCGTCCGACACGTCAATCATGGCGAGCAAAAGAGCCAATCGGATGTGCCGGTCTGTCACCCCCGGAATAGTCGCTAATTGCTCGTTTGAGCGGGGACCAAGGGCACTGTGCACTTTTAGAATACGCGCAACGTTCTCTGTTATTGGCAATTCCTCTCTCTCCATCATTTCAAAAACGACGGATTCATGTTTTTGAAGTTCCTCTTGAACATCCGCGGTTGGCCCAAAGATCGCGCGGCTGGCAATACTGTGCACACAATCAGGATGGAATTTCCCTGTATCATGAATGATCGCGGCCAAGCGAAGGTCATTTCGATCGCCAGAGCTTAAATTTAAGTCGCGGGAAATACGGTTTGCCAACTCCCGTGATCGTCGCATGTGGGCGGCAATTCCGTTCAAAACGGTTGCGGGTACTCCCAGAGCGATTGCCCGCTGAATAAAGGCGTCGTGCGCTTCCTCCATACGCGCTTCCGTTTTGACTTCCCAAGAAGGGTAAAGAAGTCCCCCCAAAAGACGGGGAACAAAGCGTCGAATCGCACGGCGGTTTGAAATCCAGAAATCCGGAATATACTCCCGCGCCCAAGAGACAGGGCCAAATTCCATGGGTCCAAACCAATTAAAATCGTACAGAGATACCATCGTTGAAATTTCATCAAGTAAAAAAGGGCTCTGATAGAGCGGATTTTTCGGTAAATCAACCACATATTTGCTGCCTTGCGGCTCAGACACGATAAGGAATTCTTGTTCAGTCCCGTTTCTTTTCCTGACTCTCACGGCCATGGCCGAACGCCCCTTGAACTCGAAAACGCGAGAAGAAACGCCAACAATCGTTTTAAACGGGCTCGCAAAGGATTCGAATTGCTCTAAATTGTCCCCTTGGAATCCCCGTTTCAATTTTTCCAAAAAATACCGAAGGGAAGACCAAAGAACATGGGACGTTTCCTGACGTAGGAATCCATCCGCTCTCGTTGAGACTAAATTGGCGGCTTCGGTCCCCGCTTGGGTTTGAAGGGGGAAATTCAAATGGATGACGTCACCCGCTAATAGTTTTTCCAAGGGGCGTGGTTGTCGACTAAACACATCCAAGGGACTGCCTCCCTCTGGGACCCTGGATAACCGCGGGGTCACCACAACAAACGAAACCCCCTTTTGCCTCAGCAGACGAACCATTCCCTCTGTATGGAAACCTCCGGCCACAAGGACCCCTGATGAACGACCCTCTGATTTCATTTTCTCCAAAAGATTTTCCACAAGGGACTTGTTCCGATCCAAGGCTCGCTCACAGAATTTTTCAAATGGAGCGAGGCTCTCCAGCGTTAGGCTATTCACCCCATCAAGGGGACGTCCAAGAAGTAACGAAAGTTCACCCGGAATCTTTTCCAAAAACTTCCGGTCTTTCTGGTAGCGGTACCACTCGGAGGGGGAAAGTTTGTGAGAAATCAGTTGATCCACCCGACCCAAAGATCGGCGGGCGGCTACCAGGAATTTCTGTTCAGGAGTTCTGGCAAGAAGAGAGTCCGCGGCGAGGTCTAGGGATTCCAATTCATCAATAAGGGCTTCCCTCTGGATCCGTTCCGCCAAAAGAACGTATGAAATGTAGTTATTAAAGTTGGTGTACGACGCAACCGAAATCCCGTTGGCAAGGCAAAACGGCTGGAGGAACCTATAATAAGCACCGTAAGGAAGTGATCCTTTCCGGTAATCCGCACTTTTTTGAATTAAGACAACCAGAGCCGCCTCTGGGACCTTACGGGTGATTTCCTTAACAAACTCCGCTCTTTCCTTTTCAACAATTTTTAAGTCCAGTTTTTTCTCCCAATCCATGGAACGGAGGAGGAGTGAAATATTGGGGAAATCTATTTCATTAAACGTCCCCACCCTCCAAAGGTGGTCAACAAAAGACGTCAAGGGTTCACGATTAGACTGATAGGCCTTCCGGTGGTTTTCCAGGGCCCGGAGTTCAGGAGAATAGAACCGTTCCTGAGCTTCGTTCAAGTCAAAAGATACCCGATTGAAAGACTCCCTAAGGGATGACCGATGATCTTCAGACTCCTGGAACGCCTTAATATGATCCCCATACAACCCTAAATCTTCCACACCCCAAAGAAATGGAACTTTTTTTGCGGTAATAGCGGCAACTTCAGGCCCGGATAAATACCCCAGTTTCAAAAAGGCATCCGCCATGGTTTTGGTCACATCCGGGAAAGGGGAGGCCCGGTAAGGTTCGAGATGAAAGGGACCAACAGCCCCTTCCAGTCCCACAAAATCCACCCCACCCTCTCGCTGCAATGCGTCCAAGATCCCCGCGAGATTACGCTGAGCTTCTTCAATATCATGAATATCCTGCAAATGAATAACCATGGGGGCCGCAGGATTTGAGGATTGAAAAACTTCCCGAATGTCCCCGTACGCCGCAAGGGAAGAAGTGATCCATTCAATTTTTTCCGATTTCCCTGAAGAGAGACCGCCTAAACCAGAACTCGAACGATAAGACCGCTCCGATGGTCCTAAAAACAGCGGGGAGGAGAAACGTCCCGGGACGAGATCGCCAGCGGAAGAGACGAACGAAGTGGACGCCAGGAATGGGGTGGGGGGGGATTTGAGCCTTTCAGAAGAACGCGAACGTCGATCCTGCCAAAAATTAGATTCAACAGCATACGCCCCTGGAACATGGAGCAAGAAAAACATGGCGCCCAGAAGAACGCGAAAACCTGAGCCGCACATGGGGGAGAAAAGGTGGCGGGATACGCGGAAGCTAATTGGAATTACAATCGCAAGAATTTAAAGATTTCTCATTGGGGTTAACTGCTTCATTGATCACCCAACGTCCTTCCTGGTTGGAATCCTTCGCCCAAAGAAAGGCAACTCGTTCACCGGCACAATGCACACAGACACCTTCAGAATGAATCGATCGCTCCATAGGGCCTCCCTTCTCTCGCATGGTTTCCATAGCCCTATCCTACGAATTGGGCCTTAAGATCCCCTAAAGAAGTTGTAAATTTATTGTAAACGACCAGAAGCTTTCTTTGACGACAAAATCTCGCCCAGACGAAATCATGACAAGGCGGCCCCTATTCGACGACGGTGCGTAATAGTACAATACGTGTTCAATAAATACGAAACATCGCATTTTTCTGGCCTCAGCGTGCGCAGAAAAACGGGGGATAACGGTGGATAATCTACGGGTCAAGATCAAGATCGGGGAGCGGGAATTCGAAGCAGAGGGAACTAGAGAAGCGGTCGAGGCCAGGCTAGAGGAAGCTAAGATTTGGCTACTCAAAGAGTCGGCAATGGAGACCAGGCGCATTCCCGGCCCACAAAATCCAGAAAAGGCCGAAACAGAACACCCCGTCTACGATGTAGACCGGGGTCAAAGGACAGTCCGTTTGCGGGTCCTGCCACCCCGAGGCGAGGTTCTTCAGCGCCTTTCCAATGCCCTCCTGCTCCTCCTTTACGGCTACAACAGCCTTCTTGGTCGATCCGAAGTACCGGTGACCCGAATGGCCGAAGACCTCCGAATGTCGGGATTCGCTGGACTTCGAAGGCTTTCCAGATCGTTCGAGCGCCTTGAAAGAGAAGGATTAGCTTCGCGATCCGGCTCAGGAAAAGGAACCCAATACCGAGCCACGCTGCCGGGTCTTGAATCAGGAAAGACGCTCGCCAAATCTTTCTCGAAATAGAATTAACGATCTGATTCTATCCACAAAAACAGAGCAAATCACTCCTATTTATTATGTCCGATAATATATATTATGTTAAATAATAAGGCACGGACACCAAAAATATAACAAGAATAATAAGAATCACATTAAATATCAAAGTAGTTAATAATCAGTGTTTTTAATTTCAAATCTAACCATGTTTATCAAATAAATCATTTTTCTTGGCGTTGTGTTTATTTTGATGTTTTTTATACCCAACGTGTCACCCTATTTCATGAAAAAGTGTTCGTCCAATTTTTTGATTTAGGGGGTGCCTATCATCGCATCTGATTTTTCGGCTAATTTTTTGTAGTGTTCTTACGTAGAGATGACAATGGCTGTGAAGTTGCATTTTCCCCATATGACAGGGATCATTGCAATGAATGCCGGAGCTGAGATAGAGTAGGGTTACGACAACTTCAATGGGAAGGAGACTTCATTGTTCACAATTGGCGAATTCAAAGGAAACGTAGTGATCAGTCTTAAAACAAGCGAGGAGGATCGGTTTGGCATGACCTTTGGCTTAACCAAAGCCAAGCTGATCCTGGATAACGTAGACAACATTCGTAAATTTTATGAAGACAACAAAGATAAAATAAAGAGAAAAATAGAGACCCCACCAAACGAATAACCTCAGCCCTCCCTGATCGGGTGACGTATTCTCTGATCAGAGAGCAATCGTTCCGCGAGCTTCCTTGGCTCGAAGGGGGAGTCCACGTCCAGCCAGGTGATCCCTGGTTCACTGCGAAACCAGGTGTTCTGGCGCTTAACATAGGAACGGGTCTGTTTATATAAACATTGGCTAAACGCCTCCCGCGAAAGGTCTCCTTTGATGTGGGCCATGGCGTCTCGGTATCCTAATGACTGAAAAGCGGGGGCAGACAAGGGTATTCCGCTCGTCAAGAGGGTCCTGGTTTCAGCCAATATCCCCTCCTCCATCCCCGCGCAACGGATTTTGAGTCTCTTATCGTAGATCTGAGGATTCCAACGAAGTCCAAACCAAAGGTAGTCTAAAGGGGAAGGGTGCGTTCCTTCTTTTTGGAGATCCGAAAGAGGCCTTCCGGTAATCAAATACACTTCAAGAGCACGAATAACCCGCTGGATGTTATTGGGCGGGATCAGATGGGCCGCCGCCGGATCCACTCGGGCAAGCTCCCGATGCAGAGCCTCGCGCCCCCCCAGACTTGCCTGATTGTTAAGTTTTTTTCTTATTATGGGGTCGCCCGGGGGTAGGGGGGCTAATCCGCGCACCAGGCCCCTAAAATAGAGCCCTGTTCCCCCCACCATCACCACAGGTATTTCACGCCGAACCAGCTCGGTAAGAACACCAGACGCTTCTTGAGCGAACCGTCCGGCCGTGTAAGGCTCCGCTGGGGACACGTGGTCAATTAAATGATGAACTATCCCCTGAACGATGAAACGGGGCCCTTGTGGGGTTTGAATCCATTCCCCTTCCGGTTTAGCGGTACCGATACTTAATCCCCGATAAACCTGACGGGAATCCACGGAGATAACCTCGGCCGCTAACCGCCGAGCCACTTCCACCGCCACATCCGATTTTCCTGACCCCGTGGGTCCCACGATCAAAAGGATCGGCAATTTTGCGGGATGAAAGGGAGAATCACTCATAAATCCTCCGGCGGTGGGCCCAACAAAACATCCAAAACTTTGGAAATAAATGGCCTCAAGACCGCCAGGATTCGATAGAGCCTTTCACTCCCCCACCTAAAAACCCCAGACGATCGAGACAAGTTCCAAAGAAAAGGCGTCCCCCATAAAGCGAAAATTTTAAATAAAACACCCATGCCTTGATGAAAGGATCCATTCGCATCCAAGAGGATGACCGAAGTGGAGAGAGGCGTAGGGGGGTGCAAGTCCGGGAACTTCTGAACAGCCGTTTTATTGCGAAGATAAATAATGCGGTCCCCTGCCCGTCCGCGAATCCACCCAACCACACGCCGACAAAGACCACAATCCCCATCGTAAAGGAGAACAGGTTTATCTCCATCCACCGGAAGGCACCCCACCGGGGGGCATTCCCCCCCCATTACTCACTTTTGGATTCGCTAATTGACCCTTGAACATTTCCGGAATCAGTGGCAACAGCGGGCGTCGGCACGGCCGGGAGAGCCCAATAGTCTCGATGAACGGGAAGGCGCCCGGAAAGGGGTCCGAATTTACGTGACCACAGAACCTTCCCAGTTGAATCAAATACAGTTACAAAAATAGTGTTCTTCTCGGCTTCCCGATGGTCTCCCTCCTTCAATTCAAGAGGGTCCCCGGTCGGAACATCCGGTTGGGGAGGCATGGCAATGACTTGTTCTTGCAGAACGAGAAGGCGCCCCCCGTCCAAGGGAGTGGCGGAAATATCCTTGGCGGTCAGACGTGTGAATCGGACTCCGCGCTGCATGGCTTTCTTTTTCCGTTTCCGTTCCCGAACCTTCTCATAGGCCACAGGGGCATATTCCCGAACCCTTTCGATTGAAATCTCTTTCAAAACTATTTTGGACTCCGTTTGCAGTTGCGCTTTCTCCTTGCCCGTGGTCTTATCCAATACCACAGCCCAACGCCCTTCCGCGGCCATTGAAACAACGGCCGAGAGAATGACAACACCCAAAACGCCCACCATTTTTTTCATCGGACCTCCAGGTCAGTAATGTCCAAGCGATCCATCGGCGCGCGCGCGACGAATGGAACGACCAAAAACCAATATCCCAATGGGCCACAACACCACAACAAACAGGGCGAGAGCCATTAATTGGGGAGCCACGTCAGTCCATCCCGCCCCCATTAAAAGAGCCTTCCGAAGGCCTTCCAAGGCATGTGTCATAGGGATGAATTGAGCCGCTGTTTGTAGGCCTACGGGAAGAGCCACCAACGGGAAAAACACTCCCCCCAACAAGTTACTGGCGGCTTCCATAAACCACGGCACAGGGTTCCCTCTCTTAAACCGCATGATAAAGGCGGCCGAAAAAACACCCAGACCCATGAAAGCGAAAAGGGTAAGAGCCAACACCACGAGAGCGGGCCCCCAGCGAGCGTTCGTCATTCGAAACCCGAAAAACAGAGCGCCCAACCCCAGATAGAGCCCCACCCGCACCGTGGCATAGAGGAAGTCCCAAAGGGAAGACCCCAACAAAAAACGTGGGGTGTTTACCGGAGTCATGAGAAGGGGTTCCAACGTGTTCAGAAACTGCTCTTGGCGGAGGGACTGGGAAAAGGAGTTCAACCCCACGTTTTGATAAGCCGCAAACGCCACACCAATTAAGACAAAAGCAAAATAATCCCCCCCGTATTTTTCCAGAAACGGTGACGCCGCGGAACCAAACACCCGCGAGACGAAATAATAGGTGGCCGCCGTAAAAAAGACTCCTCCCAAGTCCACAAAAAAACCCACTTTATACGACGTGTGTATCAGGGCGTCTCGCCGAAAAAAGGCCCAAAGAGTCCTAGCGGGCAAGGCTGGTTTCCGTTAAAGAGTTGAAGAATTTTTCCAAATCCAAATGGGACGCATTGGAGCGTGCTTCCGCCAGAGATCCCGAAAACCGAACTTTTCCATCCCCCAAAACAACCCAATGGTCAGAAATCTTTTGGGCGTCCTCCAAATGATGGGTGGAGACCAAAACCGTTTTCTTTTTCCGATGCACCCATTCCTCCTGAATCACCTTTCTCAATCGGGTAGAAAATCGCGGATCCAGATTCTGGTGTGGTTCATCCAAAATCAACACAGAAGGGTCGTGAAGGTCCGCCCGAGCCAAGAGGAACCGTTGTTTTTGTCCACTGGATAACTCGCGAAAGGGTTGTTCCAACCCACCCGACAGATCCAGTAAATCCACCAAATAGTCTAATCGCTGTGCAAAAAGACGCTCGGAAAGACCATACATCTGTCCATAAAACCAAAGATTCATCCGTGCCGACAGGCGGCCATAAAAAGATTGATCTTCGGTGGAGGCAAACCCAATTAACCGCTTCGCTTTTCCGGTATTTTTATGAACGTCGATGTCCCCCACCCGGACGACACCGGTCTCCGGGATTAATAAGGTCACGATCGTTTTCAATAGGGTGGTTTTCCCCGACCCGTTCGGGCCCAAAAGACATGTGAGCCCCCCTTCGGGAACAGAAAAAGAAACATCACACAGAACAGGACGTGACCCTCCGGCCGATGGAAACGATTTAGAAACGTGGGAGATGAGGAGAGAAGACACTTCGACCAAAGCTTAGTCGTCTTTGAGCCACCAACGTTGCGCGCGAAGTTCTAAGGCTAAGCGGGGGTCGGTGGTTTTTATCGTGGTTTCGTTCACAGCCTCTTGAACGAAAAGGGTGGGTCTCGTGACAAGAGAATAAGCCAGCGGGCGTTCCAACCGATGACCCATCGTGTCCATAAAAATCCAAACCTGGGGGCGCAACGGCAATCCCGGTTCAGGACGGGTGACGCGCCCAATTTCACCGGAATTAAGGCGAACAAAACTTCCGGGAGGGTAAAAACCTAAACATTCCACCAAGGACCGAACCAACATCGAATCGAATTCGTCCCTGTTCTCCTCAATCATTTGGCGCAACACATCATGGGGCAACGTTGGTGAACGCCAAGGCCGGGGATGCGTCATAGCTTCGTACGTGTCAGCGAGTCCAACAATTCGGGCGAAAAGGTGAATAGCGTCCTTTTTGAGCCCCCCCGGATACCCCTTACCACCACTACGTTCATGGCATTGGCCTATCACCTCGCGGATCGTGGCCTTCATGGCACTCTCGGGAAGTGGGAACATGTCCAGCAATTTTTTCCCCTCCTCCACATGGCCGCGTAAAAGACGAAATTCTTCATCTGTTAATTTAGTCGGTTTCGCCGCCAATTCAAGGAGTGGAGCCAAACCCAATTCACTTAAAAAAGCCGCCAACCCCAACGTCACAGAGTCCTCCTCTTCAAGCCCAACCTCCAAACCCAGTCGAAGGGAAAGGAGGGTGATATTGGGAACATGACCGAACAAGAAATGATCCGGAACGGACCGAAGAGTAAGGGCGAGCAATTCAGAATTGTCGTTACGCAGATGCAACAACATCTTCCGAACAATGTTTTCCGGCCAGAAAAGGGCCGCGGTTTGTTTCTGTTCTGGCTCCAACACGCGATAAATCTCCCGAGCCGCGTGAACGGCCTCTCCGTAAACGGTCCAGGCCCGCTGTCGAGCGGAAGGAGCGTCCGGAATGATGAGTTCGGGTGAACTCATTCCTTCCCCGCGGGCCCCACGCGCACGTTCACCTCGTTTTGCATCCCGGGCGATGGGGGAACCAGGTCACCCGAAAGATCCCGGTTATTAAACGTGACCCGGTGGGTACCGGCAGGAAGTTTCGGGTCTCGTTGAAATTTAATCTGGTAAACCCCACCTCGGAATTGGCGTGTGGCTTCCGCAACTTTCCAATGGGGTGGTAAACACGGCCGAATGATCAGACCATCCCAGGTGGGGCGGATACCCAAAATCCACTCTGTTGAAATTCGGTAGAGCCAAGCGGCGGACCCCGTATACCAAGTCCATCCCGCCCGCCCCGGAGTGGGCGAGCCGGGGCCATCCACATTTCCGGGGGTCACGTAAGGCTCGGCGCGATACAATTCAGGATCTTTCGCGTTCCGCAAAACCGGGGAAAGTTTTTCATAGAGTTCCCAGGCCTTTTTCGCCCGGCCGAGGGAACATTCCATCTGGAGCGCCCAGACAGCGGCGTGGGTGTAAATCCCACCGTTCTCACGTGTGGTGGGGGAGTACCGCGTGAGATACCCCACTCGTTCGTCCGGCGTGGTGTAGGGAGGGGTGAGCAACAACGGCCCATGGGGCCCATAAAGATTCTTCTCAATCGATTTCAATAACACTTTCCGCCGGGGACCCGCGGGAACCACGTCGTTCAACACAGCCCAGGTTTGGGCGTTCAAAAAAATCTTTCCTTCCTTTGATTTCTTTGACCCTAAAACAGTGCCATCATCCGTTGTCGCGCGCCAATACCATTCCCCGTCCCAACCGAAACGGTTTACGGCAATTTTCAACCGGTCGGCTGCCTTTCGGTAACGAACCGCCCTTCCCTTCTCACGCGAGGGGAGTCCTCTGGCCGCCACGGCCCGCTCCGTCATATCTGCCCAGTCCCGCAATAATCCAATGAGGAAATGGGCCATCCACACGCTTTCCCCTTTCCCGCCCCTCCCCGCGGCGGAGAGTCCGTCGTTCCAATCGGCCTCCCCAAGCAGAGGAAGTCCTCGAGACGAAAGGCGTGTTAACGACTTTTCAATGGCACGAACCGCGTGATCGTGAAGGGTTCCTGTCTCTTGAGCCTTACTGCCTGGACGCGCCGCAAAAGGAGCCATTTCCGCAAGAAGCGCCCAGTAACCCGTCTCTTTTAAATAATTCATCATGACAAACGGAAGCCACAAGAGATCGTCCGAATAACCGGAAGGGTGCCCTTCCTCAGAGAGCGGATGCCACCAATGATAAACGGTGCCATCCGTGAACTGGTGGGCCGCGTGCAAATGGATCTGTTTTCGTGTCCCTTCCGCATCCAAAGGAAGAAAAACCTGGCTGTCTTGGAGTTGATCACGGAACCCATAGGCGCCGCCCGTTTGATAATAAGCGGTGCGGCCCCAAAGGCGACAGGACAGAGCTTGATATTTCAGCCAAGTATTGGTGAGTAAATCGAAAGAACGGTCGGGTGTTTTTATGGGAAAAGCCGCCAAATACCTGTCCCAAAAAGATTCCGTACGACCCCACCCACTGTCCACCTGGGAAAAGTCCATAAACCGTTTCGCCTTGACCAAAGCCTGACTCTGGGAATCGGCGCCTCCAATCGTTGAAAGAATACTTTTCTCTTCCCCGGCTTTCAGAGGGAGTTCAACGCAGAAGCTGGCAATGCTATCGTCCCATTTGTGCGTGGTTGGCCCCACATATTTCCCCGCTTTCAATGCCGCCGGATTATCCGTTGAACCATAATTCCCCAGGAACGCCTGTTTGTCACACGAAAAACTTTTCGTCGGTAAACTGATCGCGTGCCAGGCCACGTGATCCCAATTCCGGTTCCACAATTGTCCTTTAGAATTCCGGAGTGGCGAAAGCCGTTTCTTCGCTAACAAAATCGTGTTCCCCTCGTGAGCCGACGTTTCAATGAACGTTTTGTGGAACTCCCGATGACTGTCCGGGGACTCGCCCAAATTCCATTCCAAATAACTCCAAAGCGTTAATTTCCGAGGTCGCTTTGTGGTGTTTTTAATGCGAAGCCGCCAGACCTCCAGGGGCTCGTCATGGGGAACAAACACCAGCCACTGGGCCTGAATTCCCTCGTTGCGTGAGTTGATGATGGTGAACCCCACCCCATGAATCACCTCATAGGATTCCGGTTTCGCGCGCACCGGTTGCCAGGCCACGGACCAAAACTTTCCGGTTTCTTCGTCTCTCATGTATAAAAAACGGCCGCCGTTGTCCTGGATCAAGTCTTGATTCCATCGGGTAATACGATTTAAAGAAGCGTGATGAAGCCAACTGTATCCCGACCCAGCTTGACTCATCGCCACCCCGTAAGTCCCGGAGGACATCACATTGATCCAGGGCCGAGGGGTGTCGGGCCGGCGGATCAGGTAACTGGCGCCATCTTCCGCGAATTCTCCAAAAGGCGTTTTATACGGAAATTTCATTTGAGACATAGGGATCTCCCTTCACGAAAACGATGTCCTGCCTGATTACCGCTCCCAATCAAACAGGTCTAAATTAAATCCACGCTGAACAAGCTCGCTTCCTAATCTTCGAGCCCGAATCCATCCCAGAGGACAGATTTACATTAGCAAAGAACGTTGAAATCCGGAAGCACACCCGTTGTTTTGATAGAATCATTTCTCATATGCCGCCCGTGCGCCAGCCCCCCCTGAACCACTCTTGGACTCATCCCTTGCCTTGCCTATGATCGACTTTGTCCTCTCCGGTTGGGGTCTCCTCACGCTCCTGGACATGACCCTTGCGCTCCTTTTTTCTTTCTTCGTTATTTCAAGAAAACGCGATGCCGCCGTTACCCTCGCCTGGGTTCTGGGCTTCTTCCTGATTCCCTTCCTCGGGGTCACTCTCTACTCGTTTTTTGGTTTTCAACGCTTCCGCCTTCGACGGCGACGCGTGCCCAAGCCCTCCCACCGCCTTTTTCAACGGGAGGACCCCTCCCATCTAAAGGAAAGTCTTCCCCACGCCCTTCAAAACGTGGCGCTCCTGGCCTCCAAACTCACGGAATACCCTGTCGTCGGAGGCAACCGGGTGACGCTCTTTGATCGCGCCACCGAAACCGATACAGCCCTCGCCCAATCGATTCGGCAGGCCAAACATCACGTTCACATGTGTTATTACAATGTGGAACCCGACCAAACCGGACTCTTTTTCCGGGACCTTTTGATCGAACAGGCCCGACGAGGAATAGTATGCCGCCTGCTGATCGATGCGGTAGGATCCTTTCGCATCGGACGGTCTTTCCTGAAACCTCTTCAAGAAGCCGGAGTTCACACCGCCGTCTTTTCCCCGTTCCGAACCTTTCGTCGCCCCTGGTCCTTTAATTTCAGGAACCACCGGAAGCTCACCGTCATCGATGGAAGTTCAGGGTTTATGGGCAGCCAAAACATTGGACATCATTTCTGGCGAGTGGGTTCCCGGCGCTTGCATTGGCGTGAAACGGACGTTCGTCTGGAGGGCCCCGCCGCGGAAGGACTCCAAGCTGTTTTTGTGGAGGATTGGAATTTTGTTACCGGTGAACATCTGTCCGGAGAAAACTATTTTCCCCTTCCGAGCCAAAAAGGGTCAACCCTGGTCCAAGTTCTTCCCACCGGGCCTGACCGCCAGGAAAACGCCCTGGGCATGATCTTTCTGGAAGCCATTCACGCCGCCCGCGAACGGGTGACCATCACCACCCCTTACTTTATTCCGACGCCTCCGGTCGCCCTGGCGCTAAAAATCGCTGCGCGCAAAGGGGTTCGGGTGGAGTTGCTTCTCCCGAAGAAAACGGACCACCCCGTCGTGGATTTGGCCAGCCGAAGCTGGTTTAAAGAGTTTCTCCAAAGCGGGGTTCACCTTTATCAACTTCGGGAAGGTTTCTTGCATTCCAAAGTGGTAACGGTGGATGGACAATTGGCCCTGGTGGGATCAGCCAACATGGACACAAGAAGTTTTTTAATTAACTTTGAACTGAGTCTCTTGCTCTATGATCGGGAAGTCGCCGGACATCTCCTTCACGTGTTCGACCGCATGACCGACCACGCCACGGTCGTAAAACACGACGAACTTTCCGACCTATCGTTCACCCGCCAATTCACAGAGGGATTTTGTCGGGCCCTCTCCCCACTTTTGTAAATCCTCTACCGCTTCATTCGCGAGTAGCGTTCCAACAATTCTCGCTCCTCCCGGGTAAGGCTGGAACGTCCTTTAAGAGAAATCTTCTCTAAAATACGATCGACTTCTTGGCCCAGCTCATGGAATTCGATCTTGGGTTTGGACGTCTTTCGTTGTCGAGACCAGTCCCCGAAACGTCCTTTCCAAAACCGAAAATCGAGCCGCCAAACACGGCTTTTTAGATAGATAAACCCGGTAGCCATTCCGCCCAAATGGGCAATGTTCGCGATGTTCGAGGCGTTAGCGTTCATGCTGAACATCAATTCCAAGAGAGCGAAGAAAACAACCGCGTGTTTCGCTTTCAACGGCACGATAAACATCACAAGGAACACGGCGTCGGGATACATCATGGCAAACGCCACCAGAAGGCCGTAAATCGCTCCAGAGGCCCCGATAACGGGGGTCATGGCATGGGGTTCCACTAAGACATTGACCACCGCCGCGCCCACGCCGCAGAGGAAATAATAAAAGAGGAAAGACCGTGTTCCCCACTGAACCTCAACGACCTTCCCTAGCGCCCACAACATGTAACAGTTGAAGAGAAGGTGAAAGGCTCCCCCATGGAAAAACATGTAGGTCACCGTTTGCCAAATCATGAACCGTCCCGTCACTTCGCCGGGAGTCAACCCGAAATAACTCACCAGATTCGGCCCTTGTATCACCGAAAAGAACCATTGCAAAACGAAAAGGCTAACGGTTGCGGTGATCAGCCCCTTTACGGCCGGGGGAAGGGATCGATAGGAAAGGGGTTGATCAAAAGCCATGGGTTATCTTTGAAACTGTTTTGAGAGCGCGATGAACTCTTCGGTGAGAGGAGTCAGGACATCGTGATCCGTCCAATATTCCGTGTGCGACGTGGGGTTCCAGGAGGACAAAAGCCCACCCACGTTTACCGGGCGATCTTCTTTGACCGCACGTTGATAGGCGGCATTGATGGTGCGAAGGGGATACCCGATCACATCGTCCTGATCATAAATATTGACCCAGCCGCCTTTGATCCGAGGATGATGTTTCCCTAAATGCCGAGACGGGACTTGAATCGGTTTTCCAAAACCCTGATACCGAAGACTCCAGAGAGCGAGGGGGCTTCCCAGGGTAAAGAGGAGGGAAAGGGTTTCCCCCCGATCCAAAGGTGACTTTCCGGAGTTTCTCAAAACGGATTTGGGCACGATCTGGCGTTTCTCCTGAGATTGAAGATCGTAGAGGAAGTTGGAGGCGATGACCGTTCCCAAACTGTGTGCAATCACAACCAGCGGAGCGGTGGGACCCGCCAAAACACTTAAATCTTTAAGTGTTTTGGCCAAAACCTGATGAACGCCTTCATAGATGGCCCGTTCACGGGGCGCCGGCTGATACGCGATAGCGTCCCCGGCAAAATCCATCATAAAGCGTCGAAGTTTAACGAAATCCATGGGCCCCCCCGCCCCCAACCGACGCCACAATTCGTTCTCGGCTTTTTGAAGAACCGGTGCCCAATAGGCCGGTTTGATCACCAGCTCGTCCGCCCCCGCCGTGGCCTTACGAAAATTCTTCGTCAAGGCGGCTATCATTCCATCCGCGAAGGTCGGGTCAGGTCGCCCCACCCCGTGGATCATCATGACCGCGATTTTCATCGCGTGCCCATACTTTTTTTTCGTGAACAATGGCCGGGGCGAAGGAGATCGTTGATTGTTTTGACCGGATGAAAAAGGTCGGCGGGGATTTCCACAAAAACAGTGTTCCAATGGGCCATCCCACCGTTCCACAGGCCCGGATGTTCTAAAGTCCGAATCTCACGCCCTTCAAAGCGTTTTCGGCCAACAATCACTTGGGAGAGATCGGCAAACCGATCAAGAGAATAGGGATGACCTTCCCCATCGCGTAACCCGACGACCATATCGACCGGGTTAAAATGCGTGGATTTTTTCAAGAGTTTCTTCTGATGAACCCCTAATTGTGCCACTTCCAAAATCTGTCGGGAATCCCCCCAGGGGCTTTTAACCCAAAAGGGCCCTCCTCCAGGTTCTCCGGTATTGGGCACCATCCCACACACGCGCCAGGGACGATTTAACAGGTGGAGCATCCAAGCAATTCTTTTGGGCAAAGGGACAGAGCGGGGAATCACCCGACCCAGCGTCACTTGAATGAATTCTTCCGCTTCGATCCGTTCGGAACGAGAGGCCCCTCCCCGATCGAGAACACGAGCCCATGCGTTCCCTCTCGTCTGGACTTCGATCAAACGGCCCGCCAACGCCTGGCGCCACACGTTCCCTTCCGCCTGAAATGAGGAAACAGGAACGTTATCAATATTCTTCATGAAGACAATGTCACCCAGGGTTTTTTCCAGATTTTTCAATAGGGCCCCGTGTCCCCCCGGACGAAGAAGCAGTCGACCGTCCAATCCACGAACAAGTCCTTTCCCCCTCTCCAAAGCCAGGGTATCCGTTTCCGAGTTTTGGAGACTAAACGTGAGACGCACGGTGATGCCAAAATGTTTTTTAATGAACCGAATCCTCTCTTGTCCAAGCTTTTTTATTTCCGATAAGAAATCCCGTGCCACCGTAAAATGGACCCGAACCGAACGGTTTTTATCTCTCAGTGGAAGAGCTTCCCGGAGATGTTCTTCAAAAGCACTGACCACTTTCCGGCCTACCCAATGAAAAGGGATGAGGCCTTTGGGCCGGCGTGTCACATTCATCCCTTTTCGGTGAATCAAAGCATCCAAAATAGGGTCATAGTTTTGGGCGGCCAAAAGTCGCGCCACGTTCAAGCGCTGATCACCCAACAACCGCCGAAGGGGTTCATAAAGAGCAAACCGGGGAAGCGAAGCGAAAAAATGGGCAGAAGACCGCGCAAACGAATTTTGATTGGTTTTCAGGATAGAACGGATATTATTTCCTGAGGTTTTCCTTTCTTGATCCAACTGAAGGAGGTCGCTAAAGAGCCGGGTCGCCGCACCGGAAGCTGGCACAAACCGAGAAAACCGGCCCGCGCGCAGGGCGTCGCCAGCGAGTCGGGCCAAGCGACGGCGATCTGAAAGGGTCAGCCGTTCTATTCCGTCCCCCGCGGTGCAAGGACGAATTACAAAGGGAGGTGGGGGTGGGTTTCGAAGCAACTGAAACTGCCGCATCGCTTCGGAGGGCTGTACCCCCCGGGCCCCAAGCTCGCGCCGATCCCGTAACAACAGGTGGGGTCCCCTTCCATCCACCCCCGAAGGAAAACTACGCTTCAACGGGAAGGGGGAGGATATCGATCGAATTGGTCCAAAGACTTCGGCAGATAGAACACTCGAAATATTTCAAATCAACCCCTTTGTCTGACCGGGATTGTTTCACCTTTACATGGCCTTTGGCGTTGCACTTCGGACAGAGGGTTTCAGACATGGGGGTTCTCCTTTCCAGCAAGGGAGTCTTTAACGTTTTCCCGCTTTTGAAGCAGCTGTGGACGTTGGGGAGACGAAACGATACTCGATTTCGTTTTTACCTATAAGCCCCAGCTCTCGTCGGGCCACCGTTTCTATAAATTCAGCGTCCTGTTCCGCTCGCAGGCGACGGGCTTCCAGAGACCGAACCCGCACTTGAGAATCAACACGTCGCCGCTCCAGATCTTTCAATTCCTGGCTACGCCACCAATAAAGCCGAATAGCTCCCCCCGAAATTAACGCTGAAACAGCGATGGCACCCAACAAGATCCATAGCGCGCGCCGGCGCAGGATCCCACGGAGCACGTTTAGGCCCGTTGAAAAGCCGAGGCACCAGGGAAGGAGGCCCGTTTACCCAGGGACTCTTCCAAGCGGAGCAATTGGTTGTATTTGGCAATCCGTTCCGATCGTGAGGCAGAACCGGTTTTAATTTGGCCGGCGTTCAAGGCCACCGCCAAGTCCGCGATAAAGGCGTCTTCTGTTTCACCCGAACGGTGGGAAATGATGGCTCCATAACCCGCTTTCTGAGCCATTTGAACGGCTTCCACTGTTTCCGAAAGACTCCCGATCTGGTTCACTTTCACCAAGATGGCGTTCCCCACATTCCGACGAATCCCTTCGGCCAGACGGGTGGGATTGGTCACAAAGAGGTCATCCCCAACGATCTGAATCTTATGACCCATTTTATCGGTCATTCTCTTCCAGCCGGACCAATCGTCCTCGGCCAACCCATCTTCAATTGAGACGATGGGATACTGGCTGACCCACTTGGAGTAGACATCGATCATCTCATCTGCCGATCGATCTCGAATCGCAATTTCGCCCTCCAACCGATAGCGTCCGTTGGAATGGAATTCGTTGGCCGCGCAATCCAAAGCCAAAAAGATGTCCTTTCCCGCTTTGTATCCGGCGTTTTTAATGGCCGTTAAAATCACTTGCACAGCTTCTTCATTGGATTTTAAGTTGGGAGCAAACCCGCCTTCGTCACCAACGCTGGTGTTGTGTTTTCCTTCTTTCAAAACTTTTTTTAAAGCGTGAAACACTTCCGCCCCCGCCCGCAGCGATTCGCGGAACGTCCCTCCCACCACGGGAACAATCATGAACTCCTGCATATCAATGTTGTTGTCCGCGTGTGCCCCTCCGTTCAAGATATTCATCAGGGGAACAGGCAACACAAATTGTTTGCTCTTGATATTGAATGTTTCCCGAAGGTGCACGTGGAGAGGAATTTTCTTCGAAACGGAGGAAGCCCGTGCGGCGGCCATCGATACGCCCAGGATGGCGTTGGCTCCTAATTTCGACTTGGTTTCTGTTCCATCAGCGGCCAAGAGCGCTTTATCTAAAGCCTGTTGATCCGCCGGGTCCATGCCTCGCAGAACCCGGGCCAAAACCTTATTCACATTTTCGACCGCTTTGAGGACCCCCTTCCCGACGAAACGTCCCTTGTCCCCATCCCTCAACTCCAAGGCTTCATGGGCTCCCGTGGATGCCCCTGAGGGGACAGCCGCGCGTCCGCACGATCCATCGGAAAGCAAAACATCCACTTCGACCGTTGGGTTTCCCCGGGAATCCAAAATTTCTCGAGCATGAACCGACGCTACGCGGACCCCTTTTGGTCCTGTCCCTAGACCTTTGGCCTTCATTCTCTTAACGGGGGCGATTTTTTTCTTTGCCATAGAGTTCTCCCAAAGGATTATATTATTTAAAATTCGGCGAAAGGCCAATCAACACGCGGCCGGCTTTTTCGAGTGCTTTCATTTTCAACGGATCTTGGGTTTCTATATAAACCCGAACCACGGGCTCCGTTCCCGACAGGCGAACCCCGATCCAACTTCCATCGGTTAGGATGAATTTATGGCCATCCGTTTCCACAATTCGGCGAACGGGAAACTCGTTTAATCGAGTGGGGGGCTTGTGATTCAGTTTGTCCCTCAGCTCATTCATCTTTTCAATGGGCAGATGGAAATTCAGTCGCAGGGTGTGAAAAGTCCCCACTTCTTTTTGAAGCATTTCAATGGATTTCCGCAAAGGACGTTTCGTGGCGGCCACAATTTCCGCCGCCAGTAGACAAGCTAAAATACCGTCTTTCTCCGGTACATGTCCACGAATGGTTAGCCCCCCAGATTCTTCACCACCCAAAACGAAGTTTCCACCACGAGAGGGATACACGGAGTTTTCATGAACCATCACATCCCCAATGTATTTGAACCCAACAGCTGTTTCCTGAACGGTTAAGCCATATTTTTTAGCCACCGCGTCTAAAAAATGGGAGGTCATTACGCTCCGAGCCACCACCCCCTTCCATTTCCTTGTTTTGATTAAATGGTCCAAGAGAAGGGGAAGAAACTCGTTAGGACTTAACAAACTTCCATCAACATCCATGATTCCGAACCGATCCGCGTCGCCATCCGTGGCCAGCCCCAGGTGAGCCTTCTGTTGGGTCAGGGTGGCGCTTAATTCTTTCAGATTTTCCAGATCGGGAGATGGGCTATGGCCCCCAAAAAGGACATCCCGGTGGTTATGGATCGATGTCACGTGAACCCCCGAGCGAGATAAAAATTCGTCCAAATAGCCTCGGCCAGTTCCCCAAAGGGAATCCACCACCACGCGAATCTTTCCTTTCTTCAAAAGATTGCGATCCACAAGACTTTCCAGCTGTTTCAAGTAGCCGGGCATCGGGTCATGGGGAACAATCAATCGTTTTTTTAACCCCACAGCTTCTCGCCCCGTTTTAGGTTGCGCTTCCCCCGCCAAATAGGGGTCACAAGCAACTTCAATACGATGTGTGGTTTCCGGAAGTGCCGGCCCCCCCCACGTGGAGTTAAACTTCAAGCCTGAATACGTGGGTGGGTTGTGGCTAGCCGTGATCGTAACCCCCCCCGCGGCCTTTTGATGCAAGACTTCGAACGCCACGACAGGGGTTGGTGTGTCCCGAACACACAAAAGGGATTCCATACCGTTCGCGGCCAAAACACTTGCGGCGGTCCGGGCCAAATCTTCCGAGAGGAAACGCGTGTCGTATCCGATCACCACACGACGATTGTGCAATTTCTCTTCCCGAAGATAATCCGCGATGGCTTGAACCAAAACGCGTAACCGGGGAAAGGTCACCTCGTCAGCTAAAATGCCCCGCCAACCGGACGTGCCGAATTTTATACTCATGGGTTGTAAACGCCTCTGTTTTTCATCGAAAATGAGTGAAGTGTGGGGATGGTAGCACAGGGGAAAGGCCCTGTCAATCCGCCGAATTGAGCAGCGGGTTTTATATCAAGGCGCTAGTGCCGTCACCTGAACTTTTATGGTTTGCTGGGCCACGGTCGTGGTCGTGGTGGGGAAATCCATCCGAATCCACAAGGTTCGACTTTCTCCCTTGGGCACCGAGGCCCCCGTGGCGGACCCGTCCACCGTAAAGACCGTCCCCGAGCTGGATTGGCCTGTTCCATACATCACATCTTCCACCCCATAATCCCCCGACACCGGCGCCGCCCCGTGGAACGCCCCGTAAATCACCAACTGATCAGGGCCCGCCGGCGGGGCACTTTGCACGCTCCAGGGGCTCCCTAAAGTCTGCGTCGAGGCCGTGAAACTGTAGGTGTTCGCCACGTTCCCATCGTTTAAGAGCACTGTCCCCGTGGATCCCACCACCGTTGACCCCAGGTTCACCGCCCCCCAATCCTGTGCCCCGCCGCTCGTAAGGACCACCGACCGATTCGTCAGAAACGGCACCACCGACGCCGTCGCCGATACGACTGACCAGTTGTTCACCTCATCTTTCGTCCAAATCACGAAATACCAGGTCTGAATCAGCCCCACCACCACGGAGGTCGATTGCGTCACCCCCGGCGTCACGTTGGTGGTGGAAATCGTCAACGTATACGCCCCGCTGGGCGTAGAACTGGTGCTCCAAGGAGTGGCCGCCGTGGTGGCGTATTGAATCCGATAGTCCCCTGTCAGGTTTCCATACATCCCATCATCCCCCGCGGACGCCCAAGACAAGGCCACTCCGCCGTCCACTGACCCCTCCACCGCCACCAACGTCGACGTGGACGGCGCAATAAAGTCCTCACCCGCGATCATCCGGATTTTGTTGTTGAAGTCTGCCAAATACGCCATATGGTCCGGTCCGGGAAAAACACTATAGGGAAGACTAATATTCTTCCCTGTGGCAA
>JAEURZ010000021.1 GCA_016788905.1 Elusimicrobiota bacterium | reverse complement strand
GGGATTGAAAAAGCCCTTTTTGTTCGGCAGGGGATCGAGAAGGTTCTTTATTCCAAAAAGAAGATCAGTCTCGACTTTGTGGTGGACTGGGCCAAAGGAGCCTCTATCGACGGAGAATCGGGAATTGAAAGACCTTCCGCCGCATTTGGTTACGGTTCGGACGACCCGGTCTCGGACGCCGCCCTTCCGCCCGCCCCCAAAAGCAACGAACCCAACCGAATGACTCGATTGGGCTCGTCTGTGAAGTTTGTTCCTCAGCAAATGGCGGAGGGAGAGGGATTCGAACCCCCGGTGAGCTTGCACCCACACCGGTTTTCAAGACCGGCGCCTTCAACCACTCGGCCATCCCTCCTAAAGGGATACTTCCATGAGGGAGGGCCACGATCTGGTTGCCTGGGTCTTCGACCCGTCCTCATCGTGTGCCACATGGCACACAGCCTTCGGCCCTGGGCGCGTTCCAGCCCGTCGCAATCGGTGGCCACTGGCCACCGCGACCCCACCTGGCCAACCTCCAAGGAGTTTTGGGCTCCCTGAATCAACAATAAATCTCTGGCTTGGCCCCATCATATGAATTTAACCCGTGTTTTGCATTAGGCTCGACTATTGCCAGGGTTTGAGAGCGTGGCCCGTGAGTCCCCCCCGGGAATTGGTACAATGGGTGGCGGTTTACTTCCATGCACAATCCCTTTAAAGGCGGACCATTCAATTGACTGATTTTGAAACAATCACACAGTGGGACACAGAAGCCTTTCATAAAGAAGCCACTCTCCTCACCGAATTACTGGCAGAAGTTTTGGGCCACGCCAGCGAAGGATTCGTGATTCCCTCCCTTCCTAATGGGAAAGGGCAGACGACGAAAGAAGCCGACAAACTCCAGGAACGAGGGGTGAACGATCCCACGGCCCAAGAGAAGTGGACACAAGCCCTATCCATTTTTTTTCATTTGCTGAACATCGCGGAAGAGTCCTGCGCAGCGAAAATGCGCCGGCGCATGGAAATGGACGCGGACGCGGGCCACGCCCCACTCTGGACGTTTTCTTCCGTGGTTGACACACTGGCGAGCCATACCGTTTCCCCGGAAACCATACGCTCTTTTCTAAGCCGTTTTGAAATTCAACCCGTGATCACCGCCCACCCCACTGAAGCCAAACGGGTTTCCGTTTTGGAAGCCCACCGACTGATTTATGCCGACCTTCAAAAACTCGATGGTGAGAACCTCACCACCCTAGAAAAAGAGGAAATTACCGATAGTCTGCGCGCTCAAATCGAAACGCTTTTCCATACCGGGCACATTTTCTTAGAAAAACCGCGGGTGGTCGACGAGGTTGAAAACGGTCTCTTTTTTTTCAAGGCGTCTTTCTATCCGTTGACCCCCGTTCTGCTTTCTCGCCTGGACCGAGTGCTGAAAAAACAATTCCCTGACGAGTCTTTTGAAATTCCTCCTGTGATGCAGTTCTCCAGCTGGCGAGGCGGGGATAGAGACGGCAACCCTTTCGTTACAGCCGAGATCACACGCCAAACCCTCCGGCGCCACGCGTCATTTATCCTGGAACTTTATGAGGAAGAATTAGCGAACTTGATTAAACGTTTCGCCCATTCGATCCACGGGATTGAGGTCTCCGAAGCGTTCAAGGAATCCATTGAACGTGATTCCGAAACTCTTCCCCATTTCCAAACCCTTGCCGAGCGAAACCCCCATGAACCCTACCGAGTCAAGTTGGGTATTATGCGGGAACGAATATCCGCCCGGCGGCGAGCTCTCTCTGCGAACGGCACCGATCCCATTTTCCCAGATCACGCCTACCGAAATCCGGCGGAATTTCTTGCGGATTTGGCTCTCATGCGACGAAGTCTTGAAACCCACGGGGGGTTTTCCGCAGGCGAAACCTGGCTTCAACCGTTGGAATTCCGGGTCAAAACTTTTGGATTTCATCTGGCCCGTCTGGACATAAGGGAAAACAGCGAAGTCCTCGAAAACGCCATGGATGAACTCCGGTTGGCCGCGGAGAACCGTTCCTATCGAGACCTGAATGAGGAAGCCCGGCAAGAATGGCTCCTGTCGCGTTTGGCTTCCCCTGAACCACTTCAAAGCGATCGTGCCACTTACGGGGGACAGACCCGAGAAGTCCTCGACACCTTTCGGGCCATTGTCTGGTCGCGCCGTCAGGTTGATCCGGACGGTGTGGGGTCTTACATCATCTCCATGACACGGCACGTGTCGGACCTCCTGATGGCCTACCTCTTTTTTAAAGAAGCTGGCGGTTTCACGAACGGAGCCTCACCCCTGTCCATCGTCCCCTTGTTTGAAACCATTGGAGATTTACGGCGATCGCCCGCCATGCTGGAGGCCCTTTTCTCTAAAGAGATCATCAAAAAAAGCCTGGCTCTGCGTCAAGGATTGCAACAGGTAATGGTGGGCTATTCGGACTCCAACAAAGACGGGGGCACAATTACTTCCCAATGGGAAATCTACAAAGCGCAATCGGGGATGACGGATGTCGCCGACCGGCACGGAATAACTCTTAAATTCTTCCACGGGATGGGAGGGTCTTTGTCGCGAGGGGGGAAACCAGCCCACCGAACCGTCCTGGGCCTTCCTCCCAAGACCTTACGCGGTCGCATCAAAATGACCGAACAAGGGGAAGTTATTTCTTCTAAATACGCGAACCCTGACGCCGCACTTTTTCATCTCTCCATTCTGACCGGAAGCGTCATGGCGGCCGGTCTGGAGAACGAATTTAATCCCCACACGGTCCAGAAGGAATTTATCACTGAAATGGAACAACTGTCTGGGGAAGCCTACGCCGCCTACAGAAAACTTGTCGAGACGCCGGGATTTGTCACGTATTTTCGCCAATGTTCACCGCTCGACGCCATTGGGAAATTAAACATTGGAAGCCGTCCAGCCAAACGGAAGCAAACCGCTGGGATCGAAGATCTTCGAGCCATCCCCTGGGTCTTCTCCTGGACCCAAAACCGGCATTTACTCCCCGCCTGGTATGGCGCTGGGAGCGCGCTTGGCCAGGCTTTGAAAGACCCAGCCCGAGCTCCCTTGTTATCACGCATGTACACCGACTGGCGATTTTTTAATAACGCGGTGATGTCCCTAAAAATCAGCCTGTTGGCCGTGGACATGGAAATCGCCCAGAGCTACGCCGCTCTCTGTAAAGACCCGGAGATCCGGGACACCATATTTTCATCCGTCCGAGTTGAATTCGACAAAACCGTTGCGGCGGTTCTTCGATTAACCGGAACCCAGTCGATTGAGGAAGGATTAACACGCGCGGCCCAGGCGGCCTCTCTGCGGCACCCGTCCTTAGATAAAATTAACCGGCTCCAAATCGACTTGCTTCGCCAGTGGCAAGACAGCGGGGGGAACGAAACCGATATGAGCCGGCTGCTCCTCACCATCAACTGCATCGCGGCCGGGTTGCGCAACACCGGATAATACCCTTCAACGTTTCATAGGGAATCCCGATGGACGTCAACCCGGTGTGCGCCCGCGGCGAGCGCGTAGGTCTTCTTTCATTGAACGGGGAAACCGCTTGATGGCGGCTTCCCGGATGAGAGCTTGGGAGTGGGTGAACCCGTCTTCCCGGTAATAAAGCCTGACGGGTCTGCGGGAACGAGTGTAGGCCGCGCCCTTTCCCGCGTTGTGTTGATCCATGCGACGGGCCACATCTTTCGTAATTCCCGTATACAACGATCGATCCCGACAGCGAATAAGGTAGACGGTCCACTCGGCCGGGCCTCGATCAGCGAAACCCTTCCCCCTCCCAGACTTTTTTTTCTTCAAAGAATATCGAGAGTCCTCACGTGCGCCTTCCGACGCTCCATGGCGGCCGCCATCTCCACCAGACGTTCCCTGGAAATAACGCTCTCTGCCAAGGGGAAAAGGACTTCTTCTTCCTTAGCAAAATGTGTGTCGAGCAAAGACCGCAGTGTCATCACCCGGGCTTTCAGGACGTCCTTGTTTTTAACATCTGTCTTTCTCAACAAACTGAGCAATCCAGCGATGTCCTCATGTTCCTGGCCAATTTCTACCCAGAACGGTTTAAAAACCATAGGCCGGGCTTTGAGCGCCGGCATGAAGAACGTGTCTTCAAACCACGCGTGCCCCAAAACCACCCGCTGAAGTGTTTTTAGTATTTCTGGAAAACGCGGGTTACGGATTTGGAAACCTTCTAAAATCTTTCGAATCATCTTATGATCTTTTAACAATTGTTCCGTAGCGGTTGCAGGAGCCATCATTCCACCTCCTTAATCTTTGGTCTTATTCCGAAACAAGGGAAACGGATTCCCCGTGGAATTTGGGTCAACCATCAGCGTCGTTCTTCCTGGGAGACAGAGGACTCTCCTGAAGGAGGAACGTCACACAAAATCGTACAGTTCTTGCCGAGCCCTTTCGATCGATGAAGAGCCTGATCGGCGATTTCAAGAAACCGAAGCACATCAGCCTCGTGCGGAACGGCCGCGATCATGCCCACACTCACGGTGACCGGAACCGGGTCCCCCGAACGGGGGGTGACGGTCAGCTGTTCCACCCCTTTTCGGATCCGTTCCGCCGCCAAGAAAGCCTCACGCCCCGTGGCGTGGGGCAACATCACCAAAAATTCGTCACCCCCATACCGCCCCACAATATCGGTCTCGCGCACACTGGCCCGGGTGACTTGGGCAATGCGTCGCAACACCTCGTCTCCCACCATGTGCCCGTGCACCTCGTTGAAAATTTTAAAGTTGTCGACATCGATAAAAAGACTGGCGATCGGATATTTATACCGCTCCGCTCGACGCAGTTCCTCGTCTAATTTTTCCAATAAATGCCTTCGTACATGGACCCCAGTCAACCCATCGGTGTCCGCCATGTCCCGCAGCCGGAGAGCGGCCCGCTCCAATGCCCGTGATCGGCTCCGTTGCGCGTCTATTTTACGCCCTGTCCACAAGCCCCAGATCCCCATGGCAAGGACGGTTCCCACTCCAGCGTAAATATAATAGTCCCCGTGAACGGAAAGTTCCGTCAGAATCCATGGGTTAACAACCGCTCGATGGTCAAAATAGAAGCGGACAGCCAAGAATCCGAGTGGGGATCCCAACCCGAGGGCTCCCCCGAGGAGAACGTTTCGCCGGGCAAAAGATCGATGGTGAGAAGATCCGTTTCGAGATCCCGATGGGATGGAATCTTTTTTAGAGAGAGGTTCCGATAAGGGGGGCCCGATGGTCATAAAAAGGAATCCAGTCTGATTTTACCACGATCCCATGGGTTTCGTCCACGCACCACCCGAATAACAGTTACGCGACAACCCCTTCTAACAGTTCGCGGAGAGCCGTGGGGTTGTGGAGCGTAATCTTTTTCCACTCCGTTTTAATGTAGCCCCGTTGGCGAAAATGAATGAGTGCGCGTATGGCCGATTCAGGAGTGGTGCTTGCCATTTCCGCAATAGCTTGACGTGTAAAAGGAAGCGTTGTCCCAAATTTGGCTTGAAGCCACAGGAGGACCCCGGCGATTCGTTTCTCCACGGATTCCGCGCCCAAGGTTCGAAGTTTCTGGGCTTCCCGCATGCGCCGGCTCATATCGAGGTAGAGTGCCCGTCCAAAGGCCGGGTATTTTTCCAAAAGGCGGTTCACCACCAGGAGAGGAAGGGCCAACACCGTCACATCCGATCCCGCCGCGGCCCCACACGGGTATTGGCCCGCCGCCACGCAACCCACGCACCCAAAGATTTCCCCCACCCGCAACACCTCTATCGTCCAGGGTTTCCCATCGGAGGAGGCCCGTGTAATCCGCATCTGGCCTTCCATGATGACGTAGGTGTTGGCCGCGTCATCCCCTTCCCCGAAAAACCGTTCGCCTTTCAGGGCAGATCGTTTCTGAACGATCTCGGCCAGAAGGGTGATCTCCGCAGGAGGCAAGGCACTGAAGGGTGTCGTCTCTATAAGAAATTGCCGGGTCTCCATAGTCGAATACCTTACTACTTTTGTCATTTTTTGGGCGCCCCAAGAATCGCACGAGAGAAGAAATATTTACGGCAGAGCGGGAGAAGGGGATTCAACCAGTTTTCGAATTTCTTTCTGACGGCGGGTCGCGCGTCGGTGTTCCACGTGAAGGATGGCGGAAAGTTCTTCGGCCGTTTCCACTAAATTGTCGTTCAAAATAACGTAATCGTATTCCATGGCACTTCCAATGTCTTGTCGGGCACGGGCCAAGCGCGTAGGTAATATATCGGGACGGTTGGGATCCAGGGCATCGAGGCGAGCCACCAGCGCTTCAAGGGTCGGGGGACAAACAAAAACAAGAACCGCCTCCGGTACCGCTTTTTTGACGTCTCGTGCGCCCTGGGTGTTCACATCCAGCAACACGTCACGACCCGCCGCCAGATTTTCAAAAATGGGGGTGCGCGGGGTTCCAAAAAAATGATCGTGAATTTTAACGTGTTCAAGAAATTCGCCGGCCGCCACTTCTTTCTGAAACATCGGCTCGGTCACGAAAGAGAAATCATACCCGTCCACCTCCCGGGGACCGCGCGGGCGCGTGGTTTGGGAAACCGACAAACGGGCGTTCGGCTGACGGTCCAGGAAGGCCTGACAAAGCGTCCGTTTGCCAACGCCGAGAGGCGCAGAGAGGACCAACAGTATTCCCGAACCTGAAGGCAGCGTTTCAGATTTTGAAG
The DNA here is from genome assembly GCA_016788905.1 of Elusimicrobiota bacterium. Classification (NCBI taxonomy): domain Bacteria; kingdom Pseudomonadati; phylum Elusimicrobiota; species Elusimicrobiota bacterium. The sequence continues at coordinate 43,195 of JAEURZ010000021.1, read as the reverse complement.
AAGGAGAGCCCATTTATTCTTCCTTTTCCTTAATGGCCGAACCCAAAACCTCATTTAACGTGGTGGTCCCCTGAAGAACTTTAATGAGTCCATCTTGGACCATCGTTCGCATGCGTTGCGGCGAGTGGAAAACAGCGGCGTTCCGGATGCTGTCCGCTGTCATGTCCGACAGGGCCACCCGCCGAACAGTTTCGTCCATAATGAGAAGTTCATGAATTCCCATTCGGCCCTTGTACCCTGATCCGTTGCAGGTCTTACACCCTTTTCCCGCATACAGCATGGTATCCTCCGGCAACTCAAATCCATTGAGACGGAAAATCTCCTTTTCATCGGCTGTGGGCTCAACAGTCGTTTTGCAGTCGGGGCAGAGTCCACGGCAAAGACGTTGGGCTAAAACCGCCTTAAGCGTACTCGACACCAAATACGGAGGTGGGCCCATTTCCGCAAGTCGTGAAACAGTGGAGGCCGCATCGTTGGTGTGGATGGTGGAAAGAACCAAATGGCCGGTCATGGCGGCCTCCATGGCAATGGTGGCGGTTTCTTTGTCGCGGATTTCTCCCACCATGATCACGTCGGGATCCAGCCGCAGGAAAGACCGTAAGGCGGTGGCAAAGTTAAACACACGATCTTTTCCTAAACTGATATCGGGATTCACCGCCACTTGGACAATCCCATCAATATTGTATTCCACGGGATTTTCCGCGGTTAACACGCGAATATCCGGGCGATTGATGTGATTGAGACAGGCGTAAAGGGTGGTGGTTTTACCCGAACCGGTGGGCCCCGTCACCAAAATCATGCCAAAATTTTTCTTTCCCCCGACACCGCGCAATTGGTCCAACACCCGCTGGAGGATGTCGGGAAGAAAACCAAGCTTTCCAATATCCACGTTGACGTTCTTCCGGTCTAACAATCGGAGACTGGCGGATTCGCCGTAAACGGTGGGAATAGTCTCCACTCGGAATTCGATGGGGCGTCCCTTCGCCATCACCTCAATGCGACCCGATTGGGGGATCCGTCGCTCGGTCAGGTTCATGCTCTGGGACATAATTTTGACTTTCGCCAAAATGGCGTGGCGAAAAACCCAGGGAATTCGAAACGGTGCTTCTTTTAGAAAACCGTCCACCCGAAACCGAACGATCACCCGGGATTTCTTTCCCATGGGATCTTCAATCGGCTCGATGTGAATATCTGAAGCTTTCTGCTGAATGGCGGACAGGATCATGGCGTTCACAATTCGTTCCACTTCCGGAGCGGAAGCGTCCACTTCAAGCAGATCGGCCTTTTTGCTGACCGCCTCCACTTGATCCGAGTCGCGGAACGACTCCATAATTTCCCGAGTTTTTTCCTCCGCGGCGTCGTCCAACTGATCTTCGGTCATCGGCTGATCGTCCTCAGCCATTTGGGTTCCGTAAATCCGATCCAACTCTCTCTCGATGTCCGACGGCATGGCCACGAAGGGGCGAACCTCCCCCCCCACTTTCATGCGAACATCTTCAAGGACGAGAAGGTCACTGGGGTCCGCCATGGCCACCAGAATAATGTCGTCTTCTTTAATGAAGGGTAAAACAAAGTTTCGGCGAGCGGAAGCGTCCGAGATCAATTTGGCGACGTTGGTTTGAATTTTTATTTCATCAAAAAGGATGGGTTTGACTTTCCATTCAGCGGCCAGAACCTGGAGGACGGTCATTTTGTCCGTCAAATTAAGGTCCACCAGCACTTGCTGGAGCGGTCGACGATTTCGAGCGGCTTCTTCCTCGGCCCGTTTTAAGTCCACGGGCGCCACAATGTGAGCGTCCGTGAGAATGTCTTTGACGGATCTACGGGTTCCGGTGGCTGTGTTCTCGGCCATTTAAGAAAGTCTCATGTTGTAAGGACATAGCGTGAGTATAACCCCCAAACATTTAAATTTCAATGGGTCTGACACAAGAGGCCAGAACTCTTTTCACCGTCGACGACGAAGCGCATTGGTGTGGCCCCGGCTCCACACGCGGTCCCACGATGTTTTGTTGGAGGGTTTTGGGGCCTCCAGCTTGGGAAGGATCTTGTAGGGAAAATTAGGGACCACCGCCCGCGGGAAAACAAGCCCTGTAAACTTTTCAATGTCGGTCACGAAAACCTGCTCAAGGGGATCCATCAGCGTCAGCGCGTCTCCCACCCCGTAGGCGCGGGCGGTTCGACCCACCCGATGGACATAGTCCTCCGGGTGCTGGGGCACGTCGTAGTTGATCACATGGGAAATATCTTTAACGTCGATTCCGCGGGCGGCGATGTCCGTGGCCACCAAAATTTGAGATTTACCCGCTCGAAAACTGTCCATGGCTTCGGTTCGTTCGCGCTGGGTCCGGTTTGAGTGAAGAACTTCAGAACGATACCCCGCTTTCTCCAACCGGTGGGCCAACCGGTCCGCGCCGTGCTTGGTTCGGGTGAACACCAAAACCGATCGCATTTCCGTGTTGCGGAGCAAGGTGATCAAAAGATCCATTTTCTGGTTGTGAACCACGGGGTAAAGAATTTGGCTGATCCCTTCCGCCACCGTAGCGGGACGCGCCACCTGAATCCGATTGGGGTCTTTCAGCGCGAACGAGGCGATCCGTTCAATTTCAGGTACCAACGTCGCGGAAAACAACAACGTCTGGCGTTCCTGGGGAACCTGGTACACAATGGATTTAATGTCCGGAAGAAATCCCATGTCCAACATGCGGTCCGCCTCATCCAAAATCAAATGGTCCACCCGAGCCAAAGTGAACGCACGGTTCTGCAAATGATCCAACAGCCGGCCGGGGGTGGCCACGATAATGTCCGCGCCTTCCGTTACCGCACGCCGTTGTTGCTCATACCCCACTCCCCCAATAATCGTCACCACCTTAAAATCCGTGAACCGCGCGCAATCCCGAAAAGTTTGATCCACTTGGGACGCCAGTTCCCGCGTGGGGACTAAGATCAAGACCCGAGGGCCAGCCCGTTTTTTTTCAAGCAAATGGTGCAAAACGGGAAGGGCAAAAGCACCGGTTTTCCCGCTCCCTGTTTGGGCCGCACCTAAAACGTCCTGCCCTTCCAGAATCACGGGAATGGCTTGCTGTTGAATGGGCGTGGGGTCTTGCCATCCCATCGCTTCAATCGCTCGCATTAAATCGGGGTGTAAATTTAGCTCATCAAAAGCCATGAGAATCTCCTGTTTTACTCAGAAATGGGTTCTGTGCCATAAGAACGAGTGGGAAAGCCATTATGTCATTTATCCAGCACCGAGAGGGAATCCCGCTCGACGTAAAGTGGGAGAAAAGCGTCATCGGGGGTCGCGTAGTCCGGAATTTCGCGCAGAGCGCGTTGGACGTGATGATCAACAGCCACCGCTTTCCAGAGAATGCCGTCGTGGAGAACATTCGCTAAAGACAGAAACATCATCCCCTGATCCAGGCACAGGTAATGGTCCGAGACCTTTCCTGTGCGCCAATTGAGGCTGTCTCGAAACCCAAAAGCGTGGGAGCGTCCTTCCTCTTTAAAGCGCGCCCGCGCGCCTCTTTTTTTGAACCGGCGGAAATTGGCGGTGGCTTGCCGAGGGTAATAGATCGCCGCGAGACCGGCGGCGTGGGGGGTGACCACGTCGTCTCGAATGGCGTCCCACCCCAGATAGGATTTCCCGTCCGGGCTTTCGCAAGCGGACCATCCCCAAACGGGCGCCCCGATCCGCTGGGCATGAAGAACCTGGGCCCACCCAAAATCCGCGGCGGACTTACCGATTTCGGTCAAACGTTCATCCAAAAACAGTCCCGCCACGTATTGCATGAAGAGACCGCCCCCCTGCCACCCCGGCACCAGGTAGGACAAATTGTATTTCGATTCTTTATTGCGATTCAGAACCATCCAACTGTCCAGAGGAACTTCTCCCGTCCCAATACCCCAAACGCTTCCAAACCGGGTGTCCGCCCCTAAATAACTGTAATACCATTCCCAACCGTTTTGTTTCACATCAAAATCCTTCTGATCCAACCGCCACCCACCCTTATACCACCCCCGCTCCGGATCGTATAAGTCACCCCAGTTCATGGGAGTCAATAATTTATCAATGCGCTCCGCCAGCTCGGGAACAATTCCCTTCACCACGAGCAAAGACGCGGTGAGGTTCGACAAATGATCCACGGTTGAAAATTGGTGCCCCTTCGGTCGAAGGGTCTCCACGTTTACCCACGTAACCGGAAACCCGCCAAGAAACCGTGGCCATTTTTCCAAACTGGTGAGTGCGGCGTCCAGGCGGGATTTGGTTTCCGCGGGCGACAGAAGGCCTGTCCGACCCGCTACGGCGCAGGCCGCCAGATAGAATCCAACGTTTGTTGTGGACGTGTAAGGAAGACGGCGGCTGGAATCATACGGAAGACCCGTTGTCGGGCTGACAAAATGGGCCAGGCAGGCCCACGTGTCGCGATAAACCCCCGTCAGATACCGACGATCGCTCCGGCGCAGAGAAGCGGCACTTCCCGGAGAAACCAACGCCAGGAGAACGATCCCGGTAAAAAATTTTGCGAAAAAGGGATGTCGCCCTGTCACGCTGGATTTTTACCTAGGGTGGCGGTAGCCCCCACTCGACCCGAATATCTCAACCATAACCGCGGCAAACGGAAGTCGCGCCCTCTTTTTTGGATGAGCCCGTTCAGCACATGACCTCCGCCTACCGGAAACCGTCACCGGGCAGTAAGCGATCGAAGCCGGTGTAAGGGCGGAGCGCTTCAGGCACGGTCACCACGCCATCTTCTTCCTGATAGTTCTCCAAAAGGGCGGCCATGGTTCGTCCCACAGCGACCCCGGACCCATTGAGAGTATGCAATAACGCCTTGCTTCCATCGGGTTTCTTATACCGCAACCCAATCCGCCGGGCTTGAAAATCTGTAAACGTTGAACAGGAAGAAATTTCTCTCCACTGCCCTTTTCCACTGTTTTCCCCGGGGGCCCACACTTCGAGGTCGTACGTTTTCGCCGACGAAAAACCCACGTCCCCCGTGCACAGGGCCATCACCCGATAGGGAAGGCCGAGACGTTTCAACACCGTTTCCGCGTGACCCGTCAAAAGATCCAGTTCCGTTGCCGTGTCTTCAGGTCGAACAAACCGCACCAATTCGATCTTATTGAACTGATGATTGCGCGTGAGACCTCGCGTGTCTTTGCCATAACTCCCAGATTCCCGACGAAAACAAGCGGTGTATGCGCACACCGACCGGGGAAGGCGAGCCGCGTCCATGTCTTCGTCACGGAACATGTTGGTCAGGGGAACTTCCGCGGTGGGGATCAGAAAAAGGTCATCTTCCTTGGTGGCGTACAGTTCGTCCTCGAATTTGGGCAATTGGCCTGTCCCGGTCATGGTTTGGCGGGTCACCAGGTAGGGGGGTACGATTTCTGTGTAGCCGTGCTCGTTGGTGTGAAGGTCCAGCATGAAATTGATGAGCGCCCGTTCCAACCGGGCCCCCATTCCTGTGAGAAGTGAAAACCGGGCGCCTGAAATCTTTGCCGCACGGGTAAAATCCATCAAACCCAATTTCTCGCCCAACTCCTGGTGGTCTTTCGGCACGAACGAAAAAACACGCGGCGTTCCCCACCGTCTCTCCTCAACATTTTCAGCGGCCCCGGAGCCCAGGGGAACCGTGTCCAGGGGGAGATTTGGGAATTCGAGGAGTGTGGTGTTGACCTGGCGTTCCTGTTCCGCCGCTCGTTCTTCCAGCCCTTTCAGTTGGGTTTTCAGTTCTTCCAGTTCTTTTAAAAGAACCGAGACATCTTCTTTCTGCCGTTTCTTAAGACCCACCTCGCCAGCGGCCTGGTTTCGGCGGGCGCGCAAAGGCTCCAGTTCCGCCAATGTGGCTCGGTAGGCACTGTCCAGAACCAAGAATTGCTCGAAAAGAACCGAAGAAGCCCCCCCGCGGTTCTGGAGAGCTTTGCGAACCACATCCGGTTCAGATCGAATACGCTTAATATCCAGCATGACCTAAAGGCTCCTTGAAGGGGTCCGAAAAAAGAGGGTCCCGGTCCCGTTAAAAATCGAAATCAATTCGAAAACCTATTGCGCCTTTCGAAGGGAGATCAACGGGTTGGGGATCGGAAGGTTTTTTACCGGGATCCGTCGAAGGGAAAAAGAATAGGTCCCTTCTTCCGTCAATGTTTCCGTGATTTCGCCTACTTCGGTTAAGACCAGAGGGTCTGTTCCCGCCAGGATCTTTTTTTCCGTTAGCCCAGGCTGATCCAACGGAATGACACTTCGGGTGATGATAAATTTCTTTTTTTGAAATATGTTCCCTTTCTCAATAACGACCCGGGGCGGACGGAGGGCATAGGCCGTCGCGGTGGTTGACGAGATTTTTATAAACTCACTGGCGATAAAAGGAACATCTTGAAAATAATCAAATCGAATTGGTTCCATCCAGGGAAATCCCTTTCGGCTGAGGAATAAAACGTAACGGACCGCCTCTTCTTCCGTCTTAATTTTATCAACAAAAGGAGAGAAATCTGCGGTGGTGTGAATGGCTTTGGTGTTTTGAAAATCGGGAGCGCTGTCTTTCATTTGTTCTTTGGCGGGTTCCACCTTCAGGGAACTCACGGCCCCTTCCTTAAAGCCCACGGAAGAGGAAGCGTCCAGAAACCGATACCCTTTTTTGAGAAAGGGGAGCTGCCCGTAAAAATAACCAGAGACATCTTTAAAGAACACGGTTTCCGAAACGATGGGGGGATTTGTTAATTTCTCAGCGTCCTTCGTCTTGGCCGAAACGGCCCCCCCCGCCAGGAGACACACGGCCATAAAACCAAGGTTTGTGGCTTTTAACGAACGTCCTGTGTTCATGGTTTCTCCTCCCCATTTTGTCCTTCATTTTCATCCGCCACCACAGGCGCCAGGATCGCCAGTTTATCGCCCTCTTCCATGCGGACCAAACGATACCCCTGGGTGTTCCGGCCGATCACCGATAGATCTTTGGTGTGCACACGGACGGCCATGCCTTTTTCCGTCATGAGCATAAGGTCGTCCGTGTCCGTAACCAGTTTAATCCCAATGACGGGCCCGTTTCGGTCCGTGGTCTTGATCGTGATCACACCTTTGCCCCCACGGCTGGTGTCACGGTATTCGGACAATTCCGTTCTCTTACCATACCCGAACTCACACGCGGTGACAAGGGTTTCTTTCCGGCCGGGAGTGGTTATTTCCATGCCCACCACCTGGTCCCCTTTGTCCAACCGAATCCCTCGCACGCCCCCAGCCCCCCGGCCCATCCGTCGGACTTCATCTTGGGGAAAGCGAATGCAATTCCCGGTTTTGGTGCCGATAAGAATCTCACGTTTTTCGTCCACCAACCGGGCTTCCACCAAAATATCTCCTTCGTCCAACCCGATGGCAATGATTCCGCTTTTCCGGATGTCATCGAACTCCGTCAACGCGGTCCGCTTGATCTGCCCGTTTCGGGTACACAACGCGAGGCTCATGTCTTTTGTTTTGACCGGATCAAACGATTGAACGGGAATCGCGGATGTGACTTTTTCGTCCGGGTTCAACGCAATCAAATTGACGACAGCTTTTCCCCGAGACGTTCGGTTCGCCTCCGGGATTTCATAGACCCGAACGGCGTACACACGCCCCCGCGTGGTGAAAAGGAGAAGATGGGCGTGGGTGTCCGTCACAAAGAGCTGTTCCACAAAATCTTCGTCTTTCGTGGTCATGCCGGTGATCCCGCGCCCGCCTCGCTTCTGCGCGCGGTACGTGTCCACGGGAAGCCGTTTCACGTATCCCGCGTGGGAGAACGTGACCACCACGTCTTCCTGGGCAATCAGATCTTCCATTTCCATTTCTTGCGCCGCGGCGGTGATTTGGGTACGTCGTTTTTCCCCGTATTTTTCCTTCACTTCCCGCAGCTCTTCCGTAATGACGCCTAAGATTTTCTTGGCGTCCGCTAAGAGGGCCTTCAGCCGCGCGATGGTTTTGATCAGTTCCAGATATTCGTCTTCCAACGCTTGGCGTTCGAGTGCGGTCAGCTGGTGAAGCCGCATGTCCAAGATGGCCTGGGCCTGGATCTTCGACAGGGCAAACTTTTCCATAAGAGCCGTTCGGGCGATTTCTGTATTTTTTGATTCACGAATGGTCTTGATGACCTTGTCCAGGTTATCGATAGCAATGCGGAGCCCTTCCAAAATATGCGCCCGGTCTTCCGCCCGTTTGAGTTCGTATTTGGTACGGCGAATAACCACTTCGCGCCGATGTTCCACATAATATTTGAGCATCTCCCGCATGCAGAGAACACGGGGTTTCCCGTTCACGAGGGCCAACAGGATGACGCCAAACGAGGTCTCCATCTGGGTGTACTTGAACAGTTGATTGAGAACCACTTGGGCGTTGGCGTCCCGTTTCAATTCGATCACCACCCGTACGCCGTCCCGATCGGATTCGTCCCGGATATCCGAAATGCCTTCCATTTTTTTGTCCCGCACAAGACCCGCAATGGTTTCCAAAAGCTGGGCCTTGTTCACCTGATAGGGAAGCTCGTTAATAATGATGGATTGTTTCCCGGCTTTTCCTTCTTCGATTTCGGTGCGGGCTCGGGTGGTGATGGACCCGCGACCCGTTTCAAAATAATTCTTAATGCCTTCCCGTCCCGTGATGATAGCGGAGGTGGGGAAATCGGGCCCTTTCATAATCTTCAACAGTTCCGCGTTGGTAATGTCCTCGTTGGCGATATACGCCACAGCGGCGTCACAGGTCTCCGCTAAATTGTGGGGCGGAATGTTCGTGGCCATCCCCACAGCGATACCCGAAGACCCATTGATGAGAAGGTTGGGAAGTTTGGAGGGCAAAACCAATGGTTCCGTCAGGGACCCGTCATAGTTGGGCCCGAAATCTACGGTATTTTTTTCAATATCGCCCAACATTTCTTGGGCGATACCGGCCAAACGAACTTCGGTGTACCGCATGGCGGCGGGGGGATCCGCATCGATGGACCCGAAATTTCCTTGGCCATCCACCAAGGGATGGCGAAGGGAAAACTCCTGCACCATTCGGACCACGGCGTCGTAAATCGCGCTGTCCCCGTGAGGATGGTATTTACCCATGACGTCACCGACCACGCGGGCGCTTTTCTTGTAGGGTTTGTTGTGGGCCAACCCCATCTCGTCCATGGTGTACAGAATGCGTCGATGAACCGGTTTCAGCCCATCCCGCACGTCCGGCAACGCCCGCCCCACAATGACGCTCATGGCGTAATTGATGTAGGACGTCTTCATTTCATCTTCAATGTTCCGGGGCATCACCCGTTCCAACAAATCACCTTGTTCTTTGATATCAGCCATAAAGAGTCGCCTCATTCATCTCGGAGCAAGCCGAGTTGGTATTGTCGTTCCTAATTTTGACGCTGTTATCGATGAAGAAAATCGATGATTTTTTAATCATCGAACCCGTGATCCTTAACCCGAAATCTTCAGTTGGATCGCGGGATTCGACGAAAAATCCGGACTTTTTTCCTTCACAAAAAAGTTTGTCCGTAGTCCCCGCGACCGCGCGAGCGGAAGTGCCGCGTGGGAGCGGCCTACGACCTGCACTTTTTTGTTCGTAAAAAGCCCGTCTTTTCCGTCTCGCATCAGCGGCTCTGCCGCCTCAGGTGCCAGGCTCTCTGAGCCTGGCCGGTCCTCGCGCCCAACTGAAGATTCCGGGTTAAACGTCCAGGTTCTGCACTTCCGCGGAGTGGGCCTCGATGAACTGGCGCCGAGGTTCCACCTTGTCCCCCATGAGCACCGTAAAAATATCGTCAGCCTCTGAGCTGTCCGGTTCCAGTTTGACCTGAAGGAACTTTCGATTCACAGGGTCCATGGTCGTTTCCCACAATTGCTGGGGATTCATTTCTCCCAACCCTTTGTACCGTTGGATCGTGGCCCCTTTCCGCCCCGCGTCTTTAATGGCTTCCAGAAGTTCCGCCAACGACAAAACATCTTTCTCTTCACCGTTAATGGAAACCCGATAAAGGGCCTTGCGTTTATCCGCGTTTTCAGGGGTTGGTTTTTCCAACGTGATGTCAAACCCGACGTCCTGAAGCTTGTCCGCCAGCGCACTGATCTTTTTAAGTTCCAGCAACTCCTTCATCACGCCGCTCAAATCTTCTTCTTCCGTCCCGGCGGAACCGGTCCCCACTTCCCCCGCGTCGGCCAACTCTTTTTGTAATCGCGCCTTGCGAGTTTCTATGAAATTGTCCCGCCAGTGCTTGACCTCTTTTTCGGAGTAAAGGTAGAGGGGCCCGGTCTCTTCTTGGACGCGGTAAAGGGGGAACGCCCCTTTGTCGCGGAAAACAAGAAAGTCCGACCATTCAACGCCTTTTTTGTGCAGACGCTTGCGAAGGGATTCCAACTCCACCATGGCCTTGAAGGCCCCTTTCAATTTCGTTGACTCCACCAACGTTCCATGGGCCCCCTTGGCGAGGTTCAACACTTCCGCGGAGTTCAACCCTTCGGACAAAAGCCATTCGTCCATTTTTTCTTCGGTGTCCACATACATTTCTTTCTTGCCCTTTTTGACCTTGTACAGCGGCGGCTGGGCGATGTAGACGTACCCCTTCTCGATCATCGGCGTCATTTGGCGGAAAAAGAAGGTCAACAACAAAGTCCGAATGTGGGCACCGTCCACATCGGCGTCGGTCATAATGATGACCTTGTGATACCGAAGTTTGGCCAAGTTCATGCCCTCATCCCCCTCCGCTTTACCCACCCCACAACCCAAGGCGGTAATCAACGTGCGGATTTCTTCGTTGGCCAACATCTTCGACAAACGGGATTTTTCCACGTTCAAAATTTTCCCTTTCAAGGGAAGAATCGCTTGAAATTTCCGGTCCCGTCCCTGCTTGGCCGACCCACCCGCCGAATCCCCTTCAACGATATAGATTTCACATTTGGAGGGGTCGCGTTCTTGACAATCCGCCAGTTTCCCAGGGAGAGAGGCCGAGTCCAGGGCTCCTTTGCGGCGGGTCAGTTCCCGAGCTTTGCGAGCCGCTTCCCGTGCCTCTGCCGAAAGAATGGCTTTTTCACAAATGTTTTTGGCCGTGGCAGGGTTCTCTTCAAAGAACGTGGAGAGCGTATCCCCCACAATGGATTTGACGATCCCTTCCACTTCCGTATTCCCCAGCTTGCCTTTGGTCTGACCTTCGAATTGAAGTTTTGCGCTGGACATTTTGATGGAAATGACCGCGGTCAGCCCCTCGCGGGTGTCCTCACCGGACACCGTGAAATCTTTCCCTTTCAAGAGATCGTGCTTCTTGATGTAATCGTTCATCACCCGGGTCATGGCCGACCGGAACCCTGACAAATGGGTGCCGCCGTCTTTGGTGTTGATGTTGTTCACGAAGGAGTAGATGTGTTCGTTGTAGGAATCGTTGTATTGGACAGCCACTTCGATCAAAACGTTGTCCCGTTCTTTTTTGAGATAGATCGGATGAGGATGGAGCGGATTCTTATGGGCGTTCATGAACTTAACGAACTCCACCAGCCCGCCTTCATAATGAAAAATATGCTGCTTATCGTCCCGTTCATCTAAGATGGTGACGCGAGCGCCGGGATTCAAAAACGCCAGTTCACGAAGGCGAGCGGAAAGCGTATCGAACGAATATTGAATGTCCCCAAAAATGGATGGGTCTGGGTGAAACGTTACGCGGGTTCCCTCGTTGTCCGTTTTCCCTGTCATTTTAACATCGTGATTCGGTTTACCGCATTTATAGCTTTGGGTGTAGATTTTCCCATCCCGGTAAACTTCCACTTTCATCCAATCGGCCAAAGCGTTGACACAAGAAACACCCACCCCGTGAAGACCTCCCGAATATTTATAGGCGTTTTGTTCGAACTTCCCCCCCGCGTGCAAAACAGTCATCACAATTTCCAGGGCGGATTTACCCTTTAATTTCGGGTCCGAAACGTCGTGTTTAGGCTCCACCGGAATGCCACGACCGTCGTCTGTGATGGTCACGGAATTGTCTTCATGAATAATCACATCCACCGTCTTGGCGTAGCCGGCCAGAACCTCGTCAATGGAATTGTCGACGGCTTCGTAAACCAGGTGGTGCAAACCCGTGGGCCCTGTGGACCCAATGTACATGGCGGGCCGATGGCGCACCGCCTCCAGCCCTTCCAAGACTTGAATGGACGAAGAATCATACGACGATTTTTTTGGTTTTTCGGTTACGTCTGTGGCCACAGTGTTCCTCCTGGAATTCGTTGCATCCCGCGACGCGCGCCAGCGGCGGACGTCTTTTCCCTCCGTTTAATGTTCCCTCTCATCGTCGGAAGACGCCGGGGTCCCTGGACGGAAGATTATATCAGATAGGGGGGGTCGACCGCCAAAAGGCGCGTTCATTTTTTTTAATAATTCCCGTTTCCGAAGGGCCAACCCGTGCGTCCGGACCGGCGTGTCCACCTCAACATACAACCGCCCATCCTTCACCCCGACGGCGCGAGCCTTTTGCGCCTCGTTCCCCAACAAGCGATCCCACAGTTCAAAGAGGGCAAAGTGATCGGGGTCATAACCTTTCCGTGACAATATTCCCGTCAGAAGTTCCTGAGCCGATACAAGCCGTTTCGGTTTTTTGGCCGATGGCCCGTCTTTTGGGTTCCTCACGCAAGGTCCGGGGAACGGGGTCCCCGGATCGGCCCGCTCACAGATCCTCCATCCACTTCAAAAACGTTCGCTTCATCCGAAAACCGTTTGTCCCCCCAAACAGAAAAATCCGTGAGGGTGATAAAACATTGGCCGCTGGTGTACAGGAGGCCGGTCAGCTGGGACCGTCGGCTGGGGTCCAACTCGGAAAACACATCGTCCAAAAGACAGATCGGTTCTCGGCCAGACTTTTCCCGAAGAAACAAGCGTTCCTCCCATTTCCACGCCAGAGCCAGGGTTCGCGCTTGGCCCTGGGAAGCTCTCACTTTGGCCAGATCGTTGTCCAGGCGAAACTCCACATCGTCCCGATGAGGTCCGATCAGCGTGGACCCCAAAGCTGTTTCCCCGTCGCGCAACTCAGCGAAACGGCGACGGTTGGCTTCTTCCACAGCGTCTCTTCCTTCGCTGGGGACATGAAAAGAAGGTCGATAGAGAGCCGTCCCCTTATCCCGCCCACCAGAAAGATCCTGTTGCCTCTTTTGAATTCGGGGAACAAATTCCGAAAGGAACCTCTGCCGGCTTAACGTGAGCCGCGCCCCTTCGGTCAGGATCGCAAGATCCCAGGGTTCCAAAATCCCAGGTTTGGCCAACCCGTCCCGCACGCGCCGGAGAGCCGCGTTCCGTTCTTCTAAAATCTTGGTGTAACGGGACAACGTTTCCGCGTAGTCCCCATCCACCTGGGTCAGGATCGCGTTCAAGGCCCGGCGACGGACCCCCGGTTCCCCTTTCACCAAATCCATTTCTTCAGGAGAAAACGAGACCAGGGGGACTTGCCCCACCCAGTCACGCTGACGTGGGATAGGCCGATTGTTCACTCGAAACTGACGGGGACGGCCGCGCTTTTGGCGCAGTTCTAATTCGAGGGAATCCTCTCCCTCCGCACGACCCACCAGCGCCGCTTCTTCTTTCCCTTCCTGAAGCCAGTGCCGGGCTTCCGCGCTCCGGTGACTTTGACCCGCGGTGAGAACCGCGATGCCTTCCAGGATGTTGGATTTTCCGGAACCGTTCGACCCCACGAAAACATTCACCCCACGGGTGAAGTTGAGGTCCAGCCGGGAAAAATTACGAAACTGGCGTAGGCTGAGAGAGGAAATGTACACGAAAATCAGGACCTCGAGGTCAATCGGATCAGATGGCGGTCCCCGAACCAACCACTGGCGGTTCCAGGCTTTTGGGCCGGAACCACCGCGTTCAAAGGCAACACCACCTCAATCGGATGGAAGAGACCGCCGGAAATTTAGCCTTTAAAATTCTTTGCGGCAAAATCCCAGTGGACGAGATTCCAGAAACCGTCAATATATTTGGCTCGGGCGTTCCGGTAATCAATGTAATAGGCGTGTTCCCAAACGTCGCAGGTGAGAAGGGCTTTTTTTCCTTCCACCAAAGGCGTTCCGGCGTTGGGCATGGTTTCAATGTCCACCCCGCCGTCAGGCGTCTTGATCAGCCACACCCAACCCGAGCCAAAATGACCCAGGGCGTTTTTAGTGAAAATCTCTTTGAAGGAAGTGAAGGAACCAAACTTTTTTTTCAGCGCGTCCGCGAGGGCTCCGGAAGGTTCACCCCCTCCCTGCGGTGTGAGGGAATTCCAATAAAAGGTGTGGTTCCAAACCTGAGCCGCGTTGTTAAAGACGGGACCCGAAACCGTTTTTTGAATCACCACCTCTAAGGTCTCTTGTTCGAAGGGTGTTCCCACCGTCAGTTTGTTCAAGTTGTCCACATAAGCCTGGTGGTGTTTGCCGTAATGGAAATCAATGGTTTCCGCTGAAAGATGAGGGGCTAAAGCCGTTTTCTCGTAGGGCAACGCCGGAAGCGTGAAGGGCATGGGATTCTCCTTAGTGATGGGGAAACGGCGTCATGGAACAACGGACGTTTCCGTTTCTGTTGCAGGTGATCGGTTAGGTGACTTGCATGGGCATGACAACATATTTGTAGTTGTCGTCACCCACGGGGCGAATAACGCCCGGATTGAGGGGCGTGGAAAGCTCCAGCAACACTTCATCGGCTTCCAACGATTTAAAAACATCCACCAGGTAGGTGGGGTTAAAAGCAATCGCAAAGGGATCGCCGTTGTAGTCCACTTCGATTTCAGACTCCACTTCGATGCGGCCCTGGGCTGAGGCGGAAATTTGAAGCCGGCCCGTTGAAAGACTAAACCGAACCGATCCGCCGCGATCCATGGTCCCCACCGCCGCGCGCTGGGTCGCTTGAAGAAGTTGACGGGATTTTATTTTAAGTTGAATGTCGTGACTTTTCGGAATGACCTGATCAAAACTCGGAAAATTTCCTTCCACCAACCGGGAAATAATAACGATGGTTTTGTATTGAAATGTGACCTGGTTTTCGGTGAATCCCATCAGGACATCGGCGCCTTTTTCTTCCGCCGACAACACCCGGGCCAATTCGTTGAGCGCTTTTGTGGGGATGATGGCCCTTACAACGGATTTTTTATCGGGCAACGTCCTTTGAATGAAGGCCAATCGTCGCCCGTCCGTGGCGATCAGTGTGATCTTTCCGTTTTCCATCAAGAAATTAACCCCGTTTAAAACGTATCGGGTTTCGTCTGTGGAAACGGAGAAAATTGTTTTGCGAATCATTTCACGCACAAGACCATGGTTTAACGCTATGGCCTTTTCTAAATTAAATTCGGGGAGAACAGGGTAATCGTCCTTGGGCAAACAGGCCAAGGAACAGCGATCCCGACCGGAACGGATTTCCATTTTATTTCCGTCGCTCATCTTCAGAGACACCTCACGCCCATCGTCTAGGGTTCGAAGAAACTCCCCGATGGTGCGGGCGGGAACGGTTGTGACACCGCGAGACTTCACGTCGGCCTTAACATGACAACGAATGCCCACTTCGAGATCGGTGGAGGAAAGCCGAAGTCCTTCCGGTGTCGCCTCAAAAAGGATGTTGGCGAGAACCGGGAGGGTGCTCCGCGGGGAGATGGCGTTCTGAGCCAGTTGAACACCTTTTAGGAGATCTTCTTTTTGGCAATGGATTTCCATGAGGGCCTCTTGTTTCCGGGGTGCGGTTAGTGTGCCTGTCAAGTTATTCAAGTTGTTCCTTTATTCTTATAGAGATAAAGTACAAGTCGTCGTAGTAGAGGTGCTCGGGATGATGTTAGTAATTTTCAGAACGATGCGGAAGTGTATGGGTTTCATGGGAGCTTGATCAGTCCTCTCTTCTGAACAACCTGTGGAAAAGACGAAGGCGTTATCCCCACTATCCCAAAACGGTTGGTCCATCCACAGGTGGGGGGAGTTGTTAAGAAGTTATTCAGAGATTTATACGGAGGGATCAGAAAGGGCATTTGGTTGGGGCAAAGGTCAGCGCGCCGGCCGTATGTCGCCTAAGGCAATATGGTTTTTGATCTGTTGGGTGATCTTGTTGATCAAGGCGGTGAAATAGGGGTCCGAAGTCATTTTGCCTTTAATTTTAGTGCAGGCGTGCATGACGGTGGTGTGATCTTTGCCCCCAAAGGCCCCACCGATCTCTGTGGTCGAACATTCGGTGAGCGTACGGGCCAGGTACATGGCAATTTGGCGGGGGAAAGCGATGGCGTCTGTCCGTCGTTTCGATTTCATCTCCCGTAAATCCAGATTGAAATGGGTGGCGACCACTTCTTGAATGTCTTCAATCCGGACCGGTCGGGAAGCGTCATTCGAAGAGACGATGTCTTTTAACGTTTCCCGGGCGGAATCAATGGTCAGGGGGGTGCCGGTGAGTGAACTGAATGCCACAATGCGGATTAAACTTCCTTCTAATTCGCGGATGTTGGACCGGATCACGCTGGCGATATAGAGGATCACATCGTCCGGAACAAAAATGTTTTCAGATGAAGCCTTTTTTCTCAAAATGGCAATGCGGGTCTCCAAATCGGGGGGTTGAATGTCGGCCACCACACCCCATTCAAAACGGGACACGAGCCGCGCGCTGACCTTGGTTTCACCGGGGGTGCGATCCGAAGAAATAATAATCTGTTTGCGGGAGTCATACAGAGAATTGAAGGTGTAAAAGAACTCTTCCATGGAGTTCTCTTTACCAGTAAGAGATTGGATGTCATCGATCAGTAAACAATCCAGGTTACGGTATTTGGCGCGAAAATCTTTCATTTTGTCGAACCGGAGACCGTCAATAAATTCATTAATAAAGCGTTCGGAGGTCACGTAAAGAACCCGGGCGTTGGCCCGGTGTTGGCGGATGGAATGACCGATGGCGTGTAGAATGTGGGTTTTTCCCAATCCCACTCCCCCGTATAGGAAGAGCGGGTTGTACGCCCGACCTGGATCTTTCGCGACGGCCATCCCGGCGGCTTGGGCAAAACGATTTGACGGCCCTACGACGAAGCTGTCAAAGGTGTATTTGGGGTTGAATTGTTCGCTGGTAAAATGACTTTCTGTTTTCGGCGCCGGGATGGGGTCTGTCCGCGCTTCTTCTTCTTTAAGGATCGGTTCTATTTCCCGGGAGGCCTCAAAAGCCAAGGTGGCTTCGTGGCCAAGAATTCCCTGGAGGGCCTCTTCGATCTGTTTCAGGCAGTTCTTTTTGACCCATTCTGAAAAAAAACGGTTGGGAACCTGAAGCGATAAGAGCTGGTCTTCCCATTTAAGGGCCCGAAGCGGTTTAAGCCAGAGGTTAAAGGTCTCCTCTTTAATGGTTGGTTTGAGCCGTTCTATCACTCCAGCCCAAATGCTCTCCGCTGTTTCGCTCAAAATCATTAAAAATACCTCTTATCCACAGGTTTATCCACAGTGGTGAATAAAAATTGTGGATTATCTTAATATCTTTTTAAGAACCATCTATTACCATATTTTACCGATCCGTAGACAAAAAACCCCCCAACCTAAAGTAATAACCGAATAGATAAACGCCGGGAGAAAGGAACGGTGAGTAGATCGGTGGACATCTTAATTGAACCCCCCATAACTGTCAAGAGGCCCGCTAAAAAATTTACATGGGTGGGGAATTTCTACAGGGCCAGAGTGTGATCTTCCTTGCCCCAAAAAGGAACACTTATTTCGTTTTGGGAAGATTCTCCCCGCCGAGAAGACCCTTTAAATGGGTTCCGGTGTGGGAAGCCGGGGTGGCGACGATGGTTTCCGGTGTCCCGACGGCCACGAGCCGCCCGCCGCCAGAACCGCCTTCGGGCCCCAGGTCCACAATCCAATCGGCGGTTTTGATCACGTCGAGGTTGTGTTCAATGACCAACACCGTATTTCCGCCATCCACCAAACGTTGAAGAACGCCCAACAATTTTTCCACGTCGGCGAAATGGAGACCGGTGGTGGGTTCGTCCAGGATATAGAGGGTGTGGCCCGTGGGGCGGCGACAGAGTTCCGTGGCCAATTTGACCCGTTGGGCCTCGCCGCCTGAAAGGGTGGTGGCGGCTTGGCCGATGGCGGCGTAGCCCATCCCCACATCGACGAGCGTGGAGAGAATTCGGGAGACCACGGGAACGTTCTCAAAGAAGGTGGCCGCTTCCGTGGTGGGAAGTTCCAAGACGTCGGCGATGGATTTGCCTTTAAATTTCACTTCCAAGGTTTCCGCGTTGAATCGCTTGCCCAGACAAACATCGCATTTGACATAGACATCCGGTAAAAACTGCATGGAGATCTTGAGGGTGCCGTCCCCCTCGCAGTTTTCACAGCGACCGCCTTTCACGTTGAAGGAGAACCGACCCGGTTTGTATCCCCGTCGCCGGGATTCGGGGAGTTGAGCAAAGAGATCTCGGATAGGGCCGAAGGCCCCCGTGTAAGTGGCGGGGTTGGACCGCGGTGTCCGTCCAATGGGGGTCTGGTCCACTTCCACGACCTTGTCCACAAGTTCAACGCCTAAAATGGTTTTGTGTTTGCCGGGTTCCTCTTTGGCGTGGTTGAGACGTTTGGCCAGGGCTTTGTGCAAAATGTCACCCACCAGGGTTGATTTCCCTGAGCCGGAGACCCCTGTCACCGCCACGAAAAGGCCTAAGGGAATAGTGACATCAATGGTGTTCAGGTTAAATTGGGCCGCCCCTTTTATTTCCAAGCGTTCTTTCCCAGGGAGACGCCGCTGGGCGGGCACGGGAATTCCCCGTTCGCCCCGAAGGTACGCCCCGGTGAGAGAGCGGGGCGCTTTCATCAGCGCGCTGACCGGCCCCTCCGAAACGATTTCCCCCCCCTGGACCCCGGCGCCGGGCCCCAGGTCGATCACCCAGTCGGCAGCCAAAATAGTTTCCGCGTCGTGCTCGACAACCACCAGGGTGTTGCCAATATCCCGGAGGCGCCGGAGCGTCGTTAACAACCGTTCGTTGTCTCGGGGATGGAGCCCGATGGTGGGTTCGTCCAACACATAAAGAACGCCCACCAACCCAGATCCAATTTGGGTGGCCAAATGAATCCGTTGAGCTTCCCCTCCCGCGAGGGTGGCGGATTCGCGGTCAAGCGTGACGTAATCCAATCCCACGTCCACCAAAAAATTGAGTCGGGACTGGATTTCCTTTAGAATTTGGCGTGCCACAAACCGCGCTTTCTCGGAAAGGGAAAGATCTCGAAAGAACGCTTGGGCGTCGCGGATGGAAAAATGGGTGACGTGGGAAAGGGATTTCCCCCCGAGGGTGACCGCCAAGGCTTCCGGTTTGAGCCGCGCGCCTTGACATCCCGGGCAGAGCCGACTTCGCATAAACCGAGACTGAACCTCTTCTTTCACAAAAGCCGATTCGGATTCTTTATAGCGCCGTTCTAAATTTCCTATCACGCCTTCAAACTCTTTCACCTTTTTTCCCCAAGGCGATTTGTGGTCAATGCCCCCCCGCAAGAGGTTTTGGCGCTGGTCACGGGTGAGGTTTTTCCAGGGGCGGTTCATGGGGATGCTGTTGCGTCGGCAAACTTCCGTTAAAATTTCCATGTAATAGCCGGACCAGGATTTTTTCCAGCGGTTGGTGCGCGTGGTCACGGGGTCCGCCCAAGCGGCCAAGGCGCCGCCATCAATGGAGAGATCCGGGTTCGGTATCACCAAATCTTCGGCGATTTCCAATTTAACACCCAACCCATCGCAATCCGCGCATGCGCCATAGGGGCTGTTGAATGAAAAAAGGCGCGGTTCAATTTCGGGCAAACTGGTTCCACAATGGGCACAGGCGTAGTGTTCAGAAAAGAGGGCTTCGCTTTCCTTCCCTGTTCCGCGGGGGGCGCTTTCGGCAGGGGCAACGATCAAGAGACCCTGGGATTCGCGGAGGGCTGTTTCCACCGAGTCCGCCAACCGTTCCCGGCCCGCGGCCGACACCGTTAAGCGATCGATGACGGCTTCGATGGTGTGTTTTTTGTAACGATCCAGTTTGATCTTTTTTTCCAGGTCGTGAACCGTTCCGTTCACCCGGACTCTCACGAATCCACTTTTTTTTAACTTCTCAAAGAGGGCCTCGTAGGTCCCGGTCCGCCCACGGACTAGGGGGGCCAAGATTTGAATATTTTTACCCTCATGGGTTTTCGTTATTTCCGCGATGATTTGACTGGCGGATTGGGGTTGAATTTCCCGTTGACAGGAGGGGCAATGGGGCGTCCCCACCCGGGCGTAGAGAAGCCGCAGATAATCATAGATTTCAGTGACGGTTCCCACCGTGGAGCGGGGGTTGTGGGAGGGGGTTCGTTGCTCAATGGCGATGGCCGGGGAGAGCCCCTCAATCAGGTCCACATCGGGTTTTTCCATCAATTCCAAGAACTGGCGGGCGTAAGCGGAAAGGCTTTCCACGTACCGCCGTTGTCCCTCAGCGTAAATCGTGTTAAACGCCAAGGAACTTTTCCCGGACCCCGAAAGCCCCGTAATCACGATCATCTTGTTTCGAGGCAAATCCAGGGAGATGTTCTTTAAGTTATGCTCCCGAGCCCCCCGAATTCGGATTCCATCTGTCATGTATCAATTATAACAAATGGCCCCCGTTGGAATGTGTTGCGGACTATAAAATCCGGCAGGCAAAATCCTTATTCTTTTTTTTTGAGGAATTGTCGGAGGGGTTCGAGAAGCGGTCGATCAACACTCTTTTCGAAGAGACTGAGTTGTTTTTCGATAAAAGGGATGTCCGCCTGGGGGTTTTTAGCTAAAACGCGTTCCACGTCTTCCCAGTCTCGTGGACGTCCGGCAATGACTTTGTGAATGATTAAATCCTCAAGCGATGCGAATCGGATTTCGATGGTTCCCATTTTTACGAGTTTCGACCGTTTCAAGGCCTCCGCTTCATAGGAAGTGAGCGAAAAAATGAAATCCACACGGATCCCTGTTTTTTGGTCCTGACAGGGGAGCACCATGGTTTCTTGGACAAACTCTTTCGGGTTCGGCGTTAGGCTGGAAAGTGTGAGAGTGGGAAGAATCGCGATCATCCGCTCGACTTCATCAGGACCAATCCCAAGGGTGAGATCAATATCCCGGGTTAAGCGTGGTTCGCCGTAAAGGAGAACGGCTTGTCCGCCGATGATCATATACGGGATGCCCGCGGCGTCGAGGGCCGCCGCGATCCGTTTAAGAAGTTCTTCGAACATTCAAGTCCAACGCAAAGCGAATCTTTTGTTCAAGGCCTTCTCGGATATCCCGGGGCGGCCAGACCCCCAATAATTTGGCTTCTTCCGCGAGGCCATCCATCAGGCGAAGATTCGCATGGTAATCCACCGGTTGTCGACGATTCCAGTCGGTTTCCCACCGTGCAAAGGTTTCTGGATTCTTCATCATAGAAGGAGTGTACCCCTAATGGAAGACGAAGAGGACACAATGTTAAATCGAAAAATCTTGTCCATGCCAAACACCGTGATCGGGGGTGGGGAGGGGAGGAAGCGGTTTGCCGTGGTATTTTTCGAGAGTCTCGACACGGGTGACCAGCGAGGCGAGGGTTTCACCTAAAACGTCGGGAAGTTTTCCGTGTTCAAAATCGGAGGCGAGGCTGGGGGCGTGGGGGCCCCGTTTGATGATTTCGCCGGGGACGCCCACGACGACGGCGTCGGGGGGGACATTTTTAACCACCACGGCGTTGGCGCCGATGCGGCTCCGTTGGCCGATGGTAACGGCCCCCAAAACTTTTGCACCTGCCCCGACCACGACCCCTTCGGCCAGAGTTGGGTGGCGTTTGCCCTTAATGAGCGCTGTGCCACCCAAGGTGACACCCTGATACAGCGTGACGTTTTTTTTGATCTCCGTGGTTTCCCCGATGACAACGCCCATGCCGTGGTCGATGAACAGCCCCTGGTCAATGGTCGCGCCGGGATGGATTTCTACTCCGGTCATAAAACGGGCTGTGGAAGAAACCCCGCGGGCCAATAATTTAAGTCCCATCCCCCACAGTCCATGGGCCACCCGGTGGGCCCAAAGGGCGTGGACCCCAGGATAGAATAGAATCACTTCCAGGGCGTTCCGCGCGGCGGGATCTCGGTCAAGTGCGGCTTTTACATCCTGCCAGAGGGTGTTTAACATGGGTTCATAAGGTCAAATATGTTTGGATCGCCACGTTTCCGCGAGCCCGTTTCACCACAACGTTTTCACATGGGCGTAATCCCGCAGCCGCCGATCTTTTGTGATGAGGATCACATTTTCTTCCCGGGCTGTGGCAAGAATAATTTGGTCCGCGGGGTCTTCGTGGGGTAGGTCTGGCAAGACGGTGGATTGGTGAGCAATGCGTGGAGTCAGCGGAACCAATCGAAGTTTGGGCATGTCCAGCGCTTCTTCCACCCACGCCAAAGGATCGCTGGCCACGTTCAGCCGACCTTTTTCGATCAATTTGCAGAATTCCCAGGGGGAAATGGCCGACAGCAGCATTTCGTCGTATTGATGGCTGTCTTCGATCAGACGTCGAACCTTTGGGGACAGGTTTTTGGGGGAAAGGTTCCACCACACCCACACATGGGTATCCAGGAGAAATTTCAACGGGCCGCGTCCCACGGAGCGGCGCCCAGTGGAGAAACAATATCGCTTTCAGAGACCAGGGTGTGGGCCAATTTCCCGGGGATCGCCTTGCGTCCCGGAGACCGAAAGGAAACCACCTCGACAAATGGTTTCCCCCGTTTCGTGATGACAACGGTTTCATAGGTTTCGGCGACCTCGCTCACCACCTGAAGGGCGTGGGCTTTGAACTCTGTTACGGGCATTGTTTTCATACGATCAGTATAGTCATTTAAAATGACCTTTTCAAGGGCAAGCAGCCTGTTCCCCGTAAGCTTTTCGGCTGCAAATTCGGCTGTCGGTCTGGGACTTTGCCATATTTTCCTTACCTATCTTCAAGAAAGGTTCGTCAAATTTGGCTCCGTCTCGGCTCGCCCTCCAACTATTCGCTTCGAAGTCTTATGCGGGACAGGCTCCTAGAGGAACCCTAACCGGCAGTGGGGCTAAATGCCTTGTTGGGGTTCCTCCGCCAGGGAGGCGAAGAGGGCAGTGCTTAAGTAACGTTCACCAAAGGAAGGGATGATGACCACGATCATCTTATTTTTCATTTCTGGACGTCGGGCTACTTCGAGGGCCGCCCAGACGGCGGCGCCGGAAGAGATGCCACCGAGTACGCCCTCTTCTTTCGCCAGTTGGCGGGCGGTGGTCATGGCGTCGTCGTTTTTAACCCGAAGGACCTCGTCGTAAATCTTCGTGTTCAAAATGTCGGGGATGAAACCGGCCCCGATGCCCTGAAGGGGATGGGGGCCTTTGGTCCCTCCGGACAAAACGGCGGAAGCGTCCGGTTCCACGGCGATCATGCGAACGGAGGGTTTGTTTTTCTTTAACACTTCCCCTACGCCTGTGATGGTGCCGCCGGTGCCGACGCCAGAAATGACAACGTCCACCTTGCCGTCCGTGTCTTGCCAGATTTCCTGGGCCGTGGTTCGACGATGGACCTCCGGGTTGGCGATGTTTTTGAACTGTTGGGGCATGAAATATTTGGGGTCGCTTTGAACCAAACTTTCCGCCCGTTTGATGGCGCCGGCCATGCCTTCACTGCCGGGGGTCAAAATCAGTTCCGCTCCGAAGGCGCGCAGGAGGATCCTCCGCTCTTTGCTCATGGTTTCCGGCATGGTTAAGACCAGTTTGTACCCTCGGGAAGCGCACACCATGGCCAACGCGATGCCCGTGTTCCCGCTGGTGGGTTCCACGATAATGGTGTCGGGGGTGATCATCCCTTCGCGTTCCGCCGCCTCGACCATGGCAAGCCCAATGCGATCTTTGACACTGTGAGCCGGATTCATAAATTCCAGTTTAAGCACAATTTCTCCTGGCATTTCTTTTCCGAGCCGATGGAGGCGGACCAAAGGTGTATGGCCAATGAGTTCTGTGACATCTTTCGCAATTTTCATGATTTTTCTCCCAACGTTTTAAAAGCAGATTTCAATAATTTAAGTCCCCGGAGGGTTTGTGCTCGTGTCAGAACAAAGGGCGGCAGAAGGCGGATGACATTCCCCGCTGTGCAATTGATTAAAAGCCCTGCCTTGCGAGCCGTTTGGACGATTTCGGCTCCCGGCTGATCCAGTTCGATCCCGATCATCAAACCCTTCCCCCGGACTTCTTTTATAAAAGGGAATTCCTTCATCCATCCGGAAATTTCTTTTCGGATCAGAGAGCCTAGACGTTGGACATCGGAAAGAAGGCTGGGTGTGATTTGATTCAAGACGGCCAACGCGGCTTGACTGGGCACCGGACCGCCCCCAAAGGTTGTGGCGTGATCGCCCGGACGAATCAGATCAGCGATTTCTCCCCGAGCCAGGATCGCGCCCATGGGGAGACCGTTGGCGAGCCCCTTCGCAATGGACATGACGTCGGGGATGACCCCGGCCGAAACCACCTCAGGGTTTTGATAGGCAAAAAGAGTTCCCGTTCGCCCGATCCCCGTTTGGACTTCATCAAACATCAGCAACACATTTCTTTCCCGACACAGATCGTAAAGGTTCTTAAAGAAGGATGGGGGAACCGTGCGAACACCTCCTTCTCCCTGAATCGGTTCCACCAAAACCGCGCAGGTTCTGGCCGATAGAAATGATCTGACGGATTCCACGTCTCCATAACGCGCCACAGGAAAACCGGGTAAAAGCGGCCCGAATCCTTCGTGGTATTTCTTTTGCGGGGTGGCGGAAAGGGCCCCGAACGTTCGACCGTGAAAAGCCGAGTCAAAAACAATAATTTCATGTCTTGGTCCATCCGGTCCAGGGTGGACTGATCCGAACCGGCGCGCCAGTTTAAGGGCGCCCTCATTGGCTTCGGCCCCAGAATTCGTCAGGAAGATCTTCCCTCCGAACGTTCGGGTGGAAAGGACCTTGGCTAATTCCCGTTGGGGCGCGGTGCTGTAAATATTGGAGGTATGAACAAGCGTTCGTATTTGATGGGAGACAGCTCGGGCCACGGGCCGGTTGGCGTGCCCGAGGTTACAGACGGCCAGACCGGAAAAAAAATCCAAATAACGTTTCCCTTCTGTGTCCCAGACCCATGGCCCTTTTCCTCGAACAAAGGTCACGGGTTGACGCGCGTACGTATTGAAAAGGTACGGGGATTCCGTAAAAACTGTTGGGTCACTCATGGGATCAGCCTTGTGCCGAGTTGTTTAAGAAGTCCCGCCCGTCCATCGATAATGTTGATTTCTTTCACGCCTTTTTTGAGGGCATTTTGGCAGGAAAGGATTTTAGGAATCATTCCTCCCGTGATGACTTTCCCTTGAATGAGTTTTTTAATCTCCGAAACCCGAATGGTGGGGATGGTTTTTTTGTGAGAGTCCAAGACGCCTGGGACATCGGTCAGATAGACCAACCGTCGGGCTTTCAGGGCAACGGCCACCGCGGCCGCGGCTTCGTCGGCATTCACATTGAGAGCCCCGAAATCTTTACCGGCGGCCACGGAAGAAAGGACGGGGAGATACCCCGCTTTGAGTAACACGGTGAGAAGGTGGGGATTGGCTTTGTCCGGTTCCCCCACACGCCCCAACGTTCGCACGGGCGTGGCGTTGAGAAGTCCCCCGTCTCGGCCGGAGAGGCCCACGGCCCGGACCCCCAACTCGTTCAGTTCGCCCACCAAATTTTTATTCACTTGCCCGGAAAGGACGCCTTCCACGACCCCCATGGCCACCGGATCGGTGACCCGTCGCCCGTTCATCCATTTGGAAACGATCCCCATTTTTTCCAAGGCGGCGTTGATCTCTGGACCCCCTCCGTGAACCAAGACAAGAGGTTCCTTTCGGGCGATTCGCGCCGCGTCTTTCAAAAAGGATCGTCGAGCGGATCGATCCGAAAGAAGACT
Source organism: Elusimicrobiota bacterium (assembly GCA_016788905.1). Taxonomy (NCBI): domain Bacteria; kingdom Pseudomonadati; phylum Elusimicrobiota; species Elusimicrobiota bacterium. The sequence continues at coordinate 17,331 of JAEURZ010000021.1, read as the reverse complement.
TCCTCCAAATTTCACCACCCAGACATTTAACTTGCCCAAGGGGGGGCTAGGGTTGAGGGGTCTGTGTTTTTTGGCCATGGTTCAGGAGTTCTCCGGTGGTTCCCCCAGGGCTGGGGGAACGCTTGGTTTAAAAAAAGTTAAAACACTGTCGCCGTAGTTGTTTTGGCGATAAACTTCCCATCCGCCCGGGAGGCCCTCCACACTTTCTTTTTTATGGTGTTGGCCAATCACGATGCCCCCAGGGGCCAGAAGGCCTTCTTGAACAATGGCGTGGATGGCGGGGACGGTCAAAGCCAGTGGGGCCCGGGTCAGATCTTTGTAGGGCGGGCCCATAAAAATGATATCGAACGTTTCTCCCGCGAGCCGATTTAATTGTTTCACCGCGTCTCCGCGGACCACGCGGGCTCGGGCCCGAAACCCAAGGACATCGAGATTTTTTTCGATCATGCGACAGGAGGTGGGACTGTCATCCACAAAAGAGGCCCGGGCGGCGCCATTGGAAAGCGCTTCAATCCCAACAGTTCCCGTTCCAGCAAAAAGGTCGAGGAAGCGAGATTCCGCTAAACGAGGACGAAGGATATCAAAAAGAGATTTTCGAATCCGGGCCAGGATGGGTCGAACCTCAGGACCTGAAGGAAGGGCCTTAATGGATCGGCCGCGAGCAGACCCCGATTGGACACGCATGGACATAGGAAATACCTAGAGAAGTTTGCGGGGCGGGTGATGGGCTCCGATTGAGAAGACGACACCCGTTTCTTCAGTCTTCGGCTTCGGTCCGCCGTCCCCGATGATGCACGATTGAACACGTTAAAATTTTGGACCTGATCAATGTTTCCGGCCTAGCGGCCTCCAAGCATTCCTTCCGCCCGCGGCCTCAGTCCGGTGTCCCCGATCCGCACGATATAGAACATCAAAATTGTGGAGCTGATCGGGATCGAACCGACGACCTCCTGCATGCCATGCAGGCGCTCTCCCAGCTGAGCTACAGCCCCGTTCCACAACCCACTTGCTGTCCTCGCGATGTTGGTGAGGGCAGCCCCGGTGGGGTCCGGGTCTTTTAAGTAATCTGAACCGTTATTCTATCTCATCTCCGACGAAAACAAAAGGAAGCTTATCCCCAGATCAATTCTTCCTTGGCTTCCACCTTCACTTTTTTGGAAGGATAAATGGAAACCACAATTTCTTCGGGTTTAAACCAAAGCTTGATTTCCCTTTCGGCATCGGCGGCGTCGGAGGAGGCGTGAATCACGTTTTCAAACACGCCTTTGGTGGTGATCCGGCCAAAAGCCCCTCGGATGGAGACGGAATCGGCTTCTTCGGGGTTGGTCGCCCCGGCAATTTCCCGAACGCGTTTGATGGCGTTGGGCCCTTTGTAGACCAAAGCCATCACCCGTTCAAATTCCGGGCCGTACGGTTTGCCTTGGATGTAATCGATGAGGTCCTTGAAAAAGGGTTTGTCTTTGAGATGAATGTAGTGTTTCTCCGCTAATTCACGAGAGACTTGAACCACTTTGGCGCCGATAATCATGAAACGGGCTTCGGCCAACTTGGTTAAAATATTTCCGGTCAGGGATTTCTTTAATCCATCCGGCTTAACAATGACCAACGTGTATTCAATATTTTCTTCAGTCATAGGACATCCTCCAGGGGAACCGAGGAATGGATGTTACCACGCGCGCTCTCTCCCTGTCAAACGGCTGGGCCTATTTCTGAGCGATAATGAAGAGCAGTGTGGTGTCCAGCATCATCCACGCGAGAGATAAAATGAGGACGATTTCAACGGCAATAAAAAAGTTGGTGGAGATGAAATCTCGGGCGGAGTTGTAGGATTGTTCAATCCGTTCCAGTTTGGTGTCGACCTCTTTGGACAGTTCATCAATGTCGAATTCCCGTTCCACGTTCTTGTAGACGGTTCTCAAATGCCAATCGGATTCGATCCCGGGGATATTGGATTGTACATTGTGCAGGCTGTCCACAATGGCCAATTTGTCTTTGACAAAGTCCATGGCCTCCCGCGAAAAAGTTTGGTAACGGTTCGGCATGGCCCAAAATTTATAGTACGGGGGGAGATCCGCCAAGAGGGATTGGGCTTGATCAATTTCTTTTTCGAGGAGGAAGTTGTAGGACCGCAAACTCCAGTAAAGGGAATAGGCCAAACGAACGAGATTAAGGATAACCTGGGATTCGGAGGAGCTGATGGCCGCTCCAAATCGTTTAATTAAGATCAGTTCATTTTCGTAATAACCAAAGTTTTTTAGTTTTTCCTGTTCGAGAACGAATTCAGAAAGCGCGTCGTAATGGGGTTCTCCGCACACCAGCCCCGTCAACGTTTTTTGGTTGTGTTTTACAAACTCCCCAGCGTTTTCAACCCCGCCTTTTTCGAACACGAAAATGGGGAAAGGACTGACCTCTTCCAGTCGACGATCGTAGGTGTGGGTGGCGAATCGCTTGGCGTGGGCAATCACTTCGTCCACTAAGGTGTGGGCCCATTTGGCAATGGGGACACCGCTGACGGTTAAAGACTCTGTTTTGCACGAGAGAGAGGCCAAGAAAGTGAGATCTTCCTCTACCGAGAAAACCAACTCCAAAAGACCCACCCCGAACTTATAGATTTGTCCGGTGACATGGACATTAAAAAAGACACGCCCCTCCAAAGCTAGGTTTTCGATCGGCCGGCGGGACACCTCTTTCGCGATGGCTTTTGCGTCGGAACCGACAAAATCAAGTTCCACTCCCATATCGAACGGAATGACAATATGAACGTTGGTTTTCATGGTAAAGCCGCCTTTCCTTAAGGTTATGCCTTTGTTCTTTTCCTGTCAATGGGAATAAAATTTCTATCCAATTTATACAATAGATCCATGAAACAATGGCTGATGGGGTTTGGGTTGATGGTCGTGGGGCTGACTGGACTTCATGGGGAAGACGGTCTCCGCATTCCTTCCGAAGGGAGTGGGACCACGACGAAGGGGGCGAAGGGAACCACGGTCCGGTATCCTTTCGGGTCTGTCCATATTCCTTCGGAATCCCTGGGGAAGAGGAAGACTGAAGTGTTTTTCCTGGGCAAACGGCACGCGAGGACATTGGGATCTTTTCGGTTCACCTACGTTTTGGCCCGAGAGAAAGATTGGATTGTGGCGCGGAACGTGCGGGTGCGGGTCGAGAATAAGGAAGAATATTTATCCCCCGTTACGGCCAAACTTCGCGAACACGAATCCATGCACGGCCGGATAAACGTGGCCGAGGCCGCGCGGATCGAAGGCGAGATGAAAAAGTTCCGGGTCAAAGAGTCCGACCCCGCGAAAGCGGAAAAGATATTAAAGACTGTTTTTCAGGGGCAGATGGATTCTGTGAAAAAACTTCACACGGAATGGGATGGAAACCACACGTTTATTCAACCTTAAAGACCCCCGATCTATAAATATCCCCAGGTGCGTAAGAGGTCCCCGTCCCGACGCCATCGGTCTCCGATGTCCGTCCGATAAAACATGTTGGGGATGATGATGTTTTTCACCCTGTTGTAGGCTTCGCGGGAGGCGTCTTCCATGGTGGGGCCGGACCCTGTGCAGACCAGCGCATACCCTGTCTGGCCAGCCAAAACCCATTCGCCATCCACCACTTTGATGTCTCCCGGGTAGAATCCTTCCGTGACCGGTTTCTTAAAAAATACGACCGCGCCCGCGGAATAGCGTTCAAACGCCGTGGTGTCCTCAAAAGGGAAGGGCGGCACCGCAATGACCACGCCCACCTGAAACCCTTTTTTGGTTCGCAGCGTTGGGGTCTGGCCCTGGGCGATGCCTTGAAAAAAATCTCCCCATCGGGACAGGGATCCTTCCATTTGAATGCTGAGTGTCGGATAGCCGAACCGAGGCGTGCATTCTAAGGGATAGATGGCCCGGGAGGTGGCGATGCAGTTGATGTCGAAATAGCCAACGAATCCCACGGCGGCCAGCCGGCTTGTCATTTTGGCAATGGTTTCCCGGTAGAGGATGCTGTCCCCATCGTAGAACATGGAGGTTCCCATCTCCCCTGTGGAAGGTCCGATGTCGTCGTTAAACATTTTTTTGTGTTCAAAGTTGATGCAAACGGGGAGGATGAATTCTTTTCCATTAAAGAATCCACCAATGGCCACTTCAACCCCAGTGGCGTATTTTTGAATCTGGAACGATTTGATCTGTCGGGCCCAGCTTTTTTTGTACCGTTCCAACATGGCCAACACATCGTGACCATCTTCTTCCTGTCCCACGTAGGAAAGCACTTTGTCATTTTGGGCTGATCCAGACGGTTTAACGACGTACCGCGCGGGATGGGTTTTCACAAACAGGATGGCTTCTTCAAAACTGGAAAAGGTCCAGTGGGGTAAAATCGTCATCCCAGCGGCTTTCATTTCTTGCTGACCGAAATCCCGATCGTCTTCCAACCGGTCCGTGTAAAGGGTGCCGCCCACCACCGCTTTCCCTTCCTTTCGCAGGGCCTCGACTTCTTTGCCGTAATCGGAATCGTCGAAAATGAGCAGGTCGGCCCACTCCTTGGCGGTTTTCCAATCGTCCACTTTTTCCACAAACCCATCGGAAACGTCTTTGTCGTGTTTGCTTTCAATAAAATATTTGACCAAGTTCCCCTCGGCCTTCAGCTGGCGGCAGAGGTCCCCGATACATCCCACTCGGGAGATGCAGAGGATACGGCGTGGACCGTTCCCGCTCAGAGGCTTGTCTTTTTCCATGGCGTCCTTACCGTATCACTTGGGTGGGGAGGAGGTCAACTTCTCCGCGAGGGATTTGGCTTTAATCAAATCCACTTTTCCGGAGGCCAGCGCGGGCCATTCATCGATTTGGAAAATCGATCTCTTATCGGGAACCCACAGTTTTGGCATCGTCGACTTTTCAAGTTTCTCATGGAGAGTGGTTACTGTTTGGAGGAGGTTGTGGATTAAAACCACGAGCCGTTCGCCTTTTTTTTCATCCGGGACGGACAACACCAAAAAACGCGCCTCCGATTCGCCGGCGAATTCCGCCAGTTTTTGTTCCACCAGCATGTGGGGCACCATTTCCCCTCCGATCTTTGAAAAACGAGACAATCGGTCGGTGATTTCGACGAACCCCTCTTCATCCACGCGGGCGATGTCTCCGGTGTTGTACCATCCCTCGTTCAAAACTTCAGCTGTTTTTTCCGGTTGATTCCAATACCCTCTCATCACGTTGGGCCCTTTGACCAACAGAAGTCCAGGGACTCCCTCCGGTTGCCGTTCGCCTGTTTTGGGATCGACAATCTTTACCGTCACCCCCGGAAGAGGACGACCCACTTTCCCTGGTTTCCATCCGGTTTGGTTTTCTGTGGCGTGCTGAACGCTCAACACGCTGACACACGCCGCGGGCGACAGTTCCGTGGTGCCGTACCCCTCTAAGATCGGTACGCCCATGGTCTCGGAGAATTCTTTAGCGAACGCGAGCGATAATTTTTCCGCTCCCGTCAAAACAAAACGGAGGGAGGCCACGTCTTCCCGGGTAAACTTTTTCACCCACATTTGGAGAAAAGTGGGGGTGGCGAGGAGGACAGACGCCCGTTCCGCTCGGATCAAATTCTTGATGGCCACCGCTTCCAAGGGACTCCGGTGGTAGGCCGCGCGACAACCCGCCAGCAGGGGCAGCCAGAGCGTGGCGGTGAACCCAAACGAATGGAAGAAGGGCAAGACACCAAGAATTGTGTCTTTGGATGTTAATTGGAATGTTTCCTGAAGGCCTTGAATGTTCGAATGAATATTGGAATGGGTGAGCATGACGCCTTTTGGCAACCCAGTGCTTCCGCTTGTAAAGAGGATTGTGGCCAAGTCCGTGGGCCCAACGTTGGAGTGGGGAACCACCATTTTTTCCACCATCCACGCCGGCATGAGTCTAAACCCGAGATAAGAGATGAGCCCCTTCAGTTTCCCGGGCCGGGGAATGTCTTCCAAGAAAACCATCCGCGGGTCGTCTCCCCATTTGAGGGCGTCCAGCATTTTGTGAGCGGTGATTATTTTCGTTACCCCCGCCTCCCGGCAAATGTGGTCAATCACTTCTCGACCCAGCGAATAATTTAAATGGACCGGCACACGTCCGTCGAAGAGGAGCCCGAGGTTCGCGATAACCCCTCCGACGCCTGGTGGGAGAAGAACGCCCACATTTTTATCAGAAGGGAGAACTTTTCGAAATTGTTTTGAAACCAAAATCGCTCCCGTGGCCAGGCGTCCGTAGGTCAGCCGAACTCCCGTGGTGTCGACCACGGCCTCTAGGCCCCATTGGCGCTGAGCTTGCCGAAAAAAGTGTTGGTGAAGCGGTTTGAGTTCTTCCAGCCGATGTTCGAAAGCGGTGCTTCCAAGTTCCAAAACCGATTGGCGAACTTCTTCGGATTTTACCGTGGGGGGGAGGGGTTTCCCGAACGATACGGTGACGGGATAGGGGATCTGGCGAGGCATTTTCCAAATAAACTGTTTTCGCTCAAAACTGAAGATGCTTCCCCACACCCGGTCTAAATGTACGGGAATAATCGGCACATCGAGGTCTCGGACGATTCGTTCAAATCCTTTTCGGAATCCGAGTGTTTGGCCCAATCGGGTGATCGCCCCTTCAGCAAAAATGCAGACCACATGGCCCTCTTCCAACCGCCGTCGGGCTTGGAGCAGAGAGGAGAGGATCCGTTTAGGGCTGTCGGATGGCGAGATGGGAATCACGTCCATGAATTTTACGAAAGGATGAACGAAGGGCCGTTCAAACATTTCCCGAAACATCATGAACCGAATCCTACGGGAGGTGGCTCCCCCCACCAGGAACGGATCCACGTATGACACATGGTTGGGGATGATGAGCGCTGGCCCGTGGGACGGAATATTTTCCAGTCCCACGACGCGGATCCGATAAATGAGGTTGGTGAGCAGGAACAACCCCAGACGGACCATCGCTTGGGGGAGATACGTCACGATGGCCACTGTTGCCAAGAGGGACAAGAGCCCGAGCACGAGAAAGATTTGAGACGGATCCGCTTTGAAAACGCGGCTCATGACCCACAGAAATACACTCGCCAGGAGAATGGCAACGAAAGAGAAGAAATTTCCAGTGGCCAGAATTCGGCCCCGTTCCTGGCGAGGGCTGCGGATTTGAATGAGAGTGTTGATGGGGATAATGAATACCCCTGCGCTGATCCCAAGGCAGAACACGTCGCCAAAGGTCCGATAAATATTGCCGTGAGAAAAGAAAAGGTCCAGGGTGAACAAACTGAGTCCGAGGGCCCCAAGGGGGATCAGGCCCAATTCCACTTTTTCATGGGACAGTCGGCCGGCCAGTAAACTTCCGAGGGCAATGCCGATCACGAGCGCGATCAGGAGGACGCCAGACACCGAATCAGAAAGTCCCATGATCTGTTTGACGTACACCAGGACGTTCAGCTGAAGAACCCCACCCATAAACCAAAACCAGCTGGAGGCAATGAGGCTCAAGCGAAGGGTTCGATCACCCCGGATGAGGTCCCAGTTGGTTTTTATGTCTGGGACGGGGTTCCACCGCAAGGGTTGGGTCGGGTTGGCGGCGGGAACTTTTTCGATCGCCCAGGCGGCCAGAAGACTTCCGATGGCGGCAATTCCTGTGAGGACGGCCACCACAGGGATTCTTTGGGTGAGGGTGGTTCCCGCGATGGTCCCAATCAATATGGCCGCGAAAGTGGCTACGTTTAGCAGGGCATTGGCCCGGGGCAGGTCCGTTTCCGGTTTAATTTCCGGCAAAAGCCCGTATTTGGCGGGGCTAAAAAAAGCGCTCTGGGTGCCCAACAAAAAAAGGCCTCCCATCAACAGGGGAACGCTCTTCAGAAAAATCCCCGCAAGGAGAAACACCACCACCCCGAGGTCCACTGTCTTGACGGTCACCACGACGCGGGTTTTGCTCCATCGGTCGGCCAACCGGCCGGCCCCGAGAGAAAACAGGAGAAAGGGTGCCGCAAAAACCCCGCCCGAAATGGGCACCAAGCTCCGGGTCGCTTCTTCCGACATCCAGTGGGTGATCAGGAGCGCAATTGTAATTTTAAAGAGATTGTCATTGAATGCCCCAAAAAACTGTGTGGTCATGAGGGCCCAAAACGATCGATTATTTTTTGCCATGGTCACTCCCTTTTGGGGTCACTTTGGAATAAAATCTTTGGGTCGCTGGGTTCTTGGGTTTGCCCAATGACGTAGCGCGGCCACGATCCGCGAGGCCGCCCGGCCGTCTCCATAAGGGTTTATAGCGCGCGCCATGCGCTTGTGGGCGGCAGGGCTGTTCAATACGTTTTCGATTTCACGTGTCACTCGATCTCGTTGGGTTCCCATCAACCGTACGGTCCCCGCACGCACCGCTTCGGGCCGTTCGGTGACGTCTCGGAGAACCAACACCGGTTTCCCTAAACTGGGGGCTTCTTCCTGGATCCCCCCGGAATCTGTGACGGTAAAAAGGCAGCGTTTCATCAGAGAGATGAGCGGTCCGTAATCGAGGGGTTCCGTTAAGCAAAAATTGGGGAGTCCTCCTAAAATCCGGCGGGCCGGTCCTTGGACGTTGGGGTTGGGATGGACCGGGTAGATCCAGTGGAGAGACGGACGCGCACGCGCTATGTGGCGGAGAGCACGGAACGCGTTTTCGAGAGGCCTGCCAAAATTCTCACGGCGATGGGCGGTCACCAAGACAAAGGGGTTCTGGGCCGCCCGTTCCACCGCGTTGGGGAGGAGGGCGGGCCGGTCTTTGAGCCGAGCGAGTCCTTGGTGGAGCGCGTCGATCCCCGTGTTTCCAGTAATACAGATCCTGTCCCGGCGAACGCCTTCGCGGAGCAAATTCTTTTTGGACAGGGCGGTGGGGGCGAAATGAAGGAGGGCCACGCTGTCCGTGAGTTTGCGGTTCATTTCTTCCGGAAAAGGGTTGGTGTCCTCATGGGAGCGCAGTCCGGCTTCCACGTGCCCCACCGGAACCTTTTGATAAAACGCGGCCAGGGTCGCCATCAGCGCGGTGGACGTGTCCCCGTGAACCAAAACCAGGTCTGGCCGCTCCCGCTGAAAAACCGGTTCAAGACCCGAGAGGGCCCGTACTGAAATGTCGGTTAAACTTTGTCCGGATCGCATCAGCCCGAGATCGTGATGGGGTCGGATGTCAAAGAGGCGGAGAACTTGATCCAACATGTCCCGGTGTTGGGCGGTGACGATGATGCGGGGGTTAAATTCCCGCGGTAAAGATTGAAGGGCCAAAATGAGCGGCGCCATTTTAACGGCTTCTGGGCGAGTCCCAAATACGAGGGCTATTTTTTTGCGTGTTTTGTTCGTCAGACTTTCCCCCTGAAAAATGTGAGCAACAGCGCGGTCATGGAAAGCAAAAGAGTGATCACGTACACCAGCAAGACAACTTCTCTTTGGGTCCAGCCCAGCGCCAACAGTTGGTGATGGAAATGGCCTCGGTCGGCCACCATAAGTCCTTGGCGTTGACGCGCGCGGCGAATGAGAGTGAAGGTCACATCCATCACCGGAAGCGCCACCACCAGGATGGGAATGATAAGGGCGATCACCGCGCTGGTTTTTAAGGTTCCAATAATACTGATGGTCCCCAACATGAACCCGAGAAAGAGCGCGCCGCCGTCCCCCATGAAAACCCGGGCGGGGTTAAAATTGTAGATTAAAAACCCCACACACGCCCCACACACCGCGGCGGCTAAGACGGAGGCCAAATTGAGTTGTTTCGCGTAAAGAACGATCTTGGTGTCCGCTTGGAGGAGGGCCACGAAGAGAAACGTGCCCGCGGCAATGGCGCATATTCCGCCGGCTAACCCATCTAAACCGTCTGTGAGATTGATGGCGTTCATAAATCCCAGAAGCCAAAAGAGGGTGATGAATTGGGAGAGCAAAAGGGGGAACGTGACAAACCCGAATCCCGGGAGGGCCAATCCCGCCATGCGCACTCCATACATCATGGCAATGTAGGCGGCGATGATTTGGGCCAACAGTTTCACCACGGGGGGGAGGGACCGGCGGTCGTCCCACATCCCCAACACCACACAGACAAGTCCCCCCAAGAGGACCCCTGTAAGTTGGGCTTTCAGGCTGAGGATTCCTACGGTTTCTCCTTCTTCAATAATTCGGAAGCGGTAATCGAGGAGTGTGAGAAACCAGGGAGCGAAAAGGGCTGTGGCGCCCAGCCCTAGAAAGACGCCTCCCGCAATCGCTCCGCCCCCCCATCGGGGGGTAGGTTTGGCGTGAACTTTTCGTGGGTCCGGAAAATCCATGACGCCGAACCGGCGGGACAGTCCCATAAAAACCGGAACCAAACAGGCGGTTCCGGCAAACGCCATGAAAAACGCGAGGATTTGGGCGCGGATCACGCGGTGTTCTCTCCCCAGGTCGGTCGGGGGGTGAAACGAAAACCTAAAGTCACGCCTTTTTTAACCGATGGGCGTAGAGCGGAAACTTTTTAGTGAGACCCAAAACGTTCTTCCGAATTTTGGTGAGCTGTTTGGGGTCGGACCGGAACTCCATGGCTTCATTGATCCACCCCGCGACGATTCCCATTTCTTTTTCTTTCATCCCCCGAGTGGTAAGCGCGGGGGTTCCCAAACGGACACCGGAAGTCACAAACGGTTTTTCTGGGTCAAAAGGAATGGTGTTTTTATTCACCGTTATCCCCGCTTGCCCCAAAACCGATTCCGCTTCTTTTCCCGTAATGGATTTGGATCGCAGGTCGATGGTGAGCAGGTGGCAGTCTGTTCCCCCCGCCACAATACGGAACCCGTGCTGGGTCAATGCCGTTGCCAAGGAGCGGGCGTTGGCAAGAACCTGGGTTTGATATTTTTTAAAGTTGGGTTTCAGGGCTTCTTGAAACGCCGCGGCTTTGGCCGCGATCACGTGCATCAGGGGCCCCCCCTGAACACCGGGGAACACAGCCCGGTCAATGTCCTTGGCGTATTTTTCTTTGCACAGAACCACTCCACCCCGGGGGCCCCGGAGCGTCTTGTGGGTTGTGGTTGTTACGAAATCCGCCAGGGGGACTGGGTTGGGGTAGAGCCCCGCGGCCACCAATCCCGCGTAATGGGCAATGTCCGCGAAGAGGAAGGCCCCCACGGAATCGGCGATGGCCCGGAGTCGGGCCCAGTCAATGATTCGGGAATAGTTGGAGGCCCCAGAAAGGATTATTTTGGGTCGATGTTCTTTGGCCAGTTCCGCCAGCCGATCGTAATCGATTTGTTCTGTTTCCGGGTGAACCCCGTAAGAGACCACTTTAAAATATTTCCCAGAAAAGTTAAGTGGGTGGCCATGAGTCAGATGTCCGCCGTGGGCTAACTCCAATCCCATGATCGTGTCGCCCGGTGTTAACATGGCCAAATAGACCGCCATGTTGGCCTGGGAGCCAGAATGGGGCTGGACGTTGGCATGTTCCGCACCAAAGAGGGACTTCACGCGCTCGATGGCGAGGGTTTCGGCCTTATCCACTTCTTCGCACCCACCGTAGTAGCGTTTGCCGGGATAGCCTTCGGCATACTTGTTCGTGAGGACGGATCCTTGGGCTTCCATCACCGCTTCGGACACATAATTTTCCGAGGCGATCATTTCCAGCCCCTCTTCTTGCCGCTTGGTTTCGCTTTGGATCGTCTTGTAAAGTTTCGGATCCGATTTCTTGAGAAAGCTCATGTGTTTCCTCCGTTTCAAATACCCCATCAAAAGGGGGGATGTCATCATAAAAATCGCAATAATTCTTTTTTCTTGATGGCGCCCTCTCGGACGAGGGTCCAATGGGTACTGGCAACGTTGATGACGGTAGACGGAATCCCTCCAGGACAAGGGCCAGCGTCCACTAAAATATCCACACGTCCGCTGAAAAACTGTTGGGCTTCATGGCCTGAAACAGCTTCGGGTTGGCCGGATCGATTGGCACTCGTAACCGCCAGGGGCTGGCCCATCTTTTTAAGGATCGCGAGGGTCACGGGATGGTCGGGAATTCGGATCGCCAGGGTGTCCTTCCCACCGGTGGTCCACTGCCCTAGCGAGGAGGTGTTAAAAACAACGGTGAGCGGGCCGGGCCAATATTTCTCCAACAATTTGACCAAGCGTTTTCCCGGGCGCTCCACCAGGGCCAGGGCTTGGTCAATGTCCGCCACTAAAAAAGGAAGTCTCTTCTTATACGATCGTCCTTTCAACTGATAGATCCGTCGTACGGCTTGGGGGCGAAACACGCTGGCCGCTATTCCATACACCGTGTCCGTTGGGAAAACGGCCACGCCTCCCTTCGCCAAGAGGGCTGTCGTTCGTTCGACCGCCGCCCGACTGATGCGACGCGCCTGGACGTAAAGGAGGTCCGTCTTCAATCGGACCAGGTTACGTGGTGTAGTCGGCGTTGATAGCAATATATTCTTTGGAATAGTCGCACGTGGCGTAGCGGCTCCAGGCTTTTCCCTGGTGGAGATCAATGACGATGGTGACCCTGTCTTTTTTTAAGATCGAGTGAACGAGTTTTTCTGAATAATCTGTTTTGCCCCCGTTTCGGCACACCCGCACGTCCCCAATGGTCACGTCCACTTTGCGGGGGTCAAAAGGGACTCCCGCTCGCCCGATGGCCGCCAAAATTCTTCCCCAATTGGGATCGGCCCCGTGAAGCGCGGTTTTGAAGAGCGCGCTGGTGGCCACGGTGGCCGCGAGCTGGTGGGCGTCTTTTTCATTTCGCGTTCCCTGGACAAAGATCCAAGCCACCCGCGTGGCCCCTTCCCCATCGGCCGCGATTTGGGTGGAAAGGGAAAAGGCCACCTCTTCTAACGCGGAGTGAAACGCTTTGAGATCTTTTGGGGAATAAGGACGAAGGTCCCCGTTGTCCAACAGAAAGAGGCTGTCGTTGGTGGAGGTGTCTCCGTCCACGCTGACACAATTGAACGTTTTCTTCGTGACGGCGGACAAAGTCTTTTGGAGGACCGCCGATGGGAACCCGGCGTCGGTCAGAATCACCGACAGCATGGTGGCCATATTCGGATGGATCATCCCGGCCCCCTTCGCGCAGCCCCACACGGTGTGGGTTGTTTTTCCGACTCGGAAAGAGGCGCGGGCGGCTTTCGGCCGGGTGTCTGTGGTCATGATGGCGCGGACCGCGTTTTCTGTTGAGGGCGGCACGTTGGTTTGAAGAGCGCCCGCGATCGATTCAATCCCCCGGGCTAAGGCCGGCCGGGGTAAATGACGCCCGATGACACCGGTCGATGCCACCAGGATGTCACGGGTCTTGAGTCCTATCCCAGCGGCCAAGGTCTTGGCCGTCCACTCCGTGTCCGCCATTCCTTGGGATCCGGTGCAGGCGTTCGCGCAACCGGAATTGATGACCACCGCCCGCGCTTGAGCCGAGGCCTTGAGTTTTTTTCGGGAATAAAGGACGGGAGCGGCGCTGAAAAGGTTCGTGGTGAACACGCCCGCCGCCCGGGCCGCCCGATCCGAATAGAAAAGGGCCAGGTCTTTTTTCCCCGGAACAGACGAAACGCCACAACGAAAGCCAAACAGGCGAAACCCTGTTGGCAAATCGCTGTTCTTAAGCGGAACGATGTTTCCCATGGTTAGCGTCGTCGCGGCCCCCGGTTCCGGCGTGTTTGTTTCCGGCAGGTGGGGCAGCGTTTAGGTTCAGAAAGCCCTCGTTCCGTAAAAAACTTTTGTTCCCCTTCTTCAAAGAAGAAACTGCTTTTGCATTCTGCGCAATTGAGTTTTCGATCTTTTGATACACCCGCCAAACGTTTAATCCAGGAGATCAGTCCCATAGGTTCCCTCTTATTTTATTCCCAGGGCCTCCGAGAGGCCGAAGAGAAGATTCATGTTTTGCACCGCCTGGCCCGACGCGCCCTTCACCAAATTATCGAGCGCGGCCAACACCACCACCCGGCGATTTCGTTCATCAATGGTCACATTGATGTCCACGTAGTTCGTCCCCGCGGTGTCTTTCGTCTGCGGCCATCGTCCCTCCGGAAGAATTCGGAGAAACCGTTCCCCCTCGTAATCTTCTTCGAAGGCCTGCCGCACCGCTGCTGCTGTCATTTTTTTCTTGAGCGTTCCGTAAGCGGTGACCAAAATACCCCGGGTCATAGGCACCAGGTGGGGCACAAAGGTCAGCGATGTTTTGCTCCCGGATTGGTCCGCCAACACTTGTTCGATTTCCGGCACGTGGCGATGTTTGGCCACAGAATACGCTTGGAAGTTCTCCGTCACTTCACAATACAGATACATCGGATCCACCTTTCGTCCCGCCCCGGAGACACCGGACTTTGCGTCCACCACCACGGACCCGGGGACCAACCATTTCCGTCTCAGCAATGGGGCTAACGCGAGAATCGTTGTGGTGGCGTAGCACCCGGGGTTGGCAATGAGGGGAGCCTTTCGAATTTCCTTTCGGTAAAGTTCCGGAAGACCGTAAACCGCCTTCTTGAGAAGTGCCGGAGACGCGTGTTTCACTTTGTACCACGCTTCATACGTCTTAACGTCTTTGAGCCGGAAATCCGCGGAAAGGTCCACCGCCCGTTTCCCCTGGGCAACGAAATCTGCAATGTCCTTGCTCCCCACCCCATGGGGCAGGGCAAAAAAGGCCACGTCACAGTCTTGGGCCAACTGATTGGCGTTAAAGGATTCCAAGGGGAGGTCCAAGCGGTTTCGAAGAAAGGGATGTATATCGGAAAGATTTTTGCCGACCCGGGAAGAGGAAGTCACGTGATTCACGCGAGCTTCTGGATGAGCCACAAGTATTTTAAGTAATTCACCACCGGTATACCCCGTGGCGCCTACAACCGCAACGCGAATCATGGTATTTCTCCCAATTGGGGGGCAACGATCACTGTGATCTCACCCAAAATTTTCGTTCGTTCTCTTAGCACCGTCCGAACCTCAGAGAGTCGGCCCCGGATAAATTCCTCATGAATCTTCGTCATTTCCCGAGCCACAACCGCGGGAACGTCCCCGAATACCGATTGAGCGGCTTCGAGGGCCGCTACCACACGGTGTGGGGATTCATAGAATACCACAGTACGGTGGCGCCCGGCAGACTCCAATTCCCGTCGAAACCGACCCGGCCGCCGAGGAAGAAATCCTAAAAAGGAAAACTGGTCCCAAGGTAACCCGGACGCCATCAAAGCCGTTAACAAGGCGGAGGGGCCCGGAATGGGAACCACCGGAATTTTTCGTTCCACCGCCAGGGCCACCAACCGCCCCCCGGGATCCGAAAGCCCGGGCGTCCCCGCGTCCGTCACCAGCGCTAAATGATCCCCTCCCGCCAATCGATCCAAAAGACGGGGAGCCTCCCGCGCGTGGACATGGTCATCGTAGCGAATCAGCGGTCGATCGATCCCCAGGTGTTTAAGAAAAAGCCCCGTTCGCCGCGTGTCCTCCGCCACGATGGCCGACGCCAAGGAAAGGGATTCACGGGCCCGATCCGTTACGTCTTTCAAATTCCCAATGGGCGTCGCCACCAGGTAAAGGGCCATTGGGAATTTCGTGGACCGCTGGATTTACTTCTTAGGGGTTTCGGCGGAGATCAGAAGTTCCACCCGACGATTTTTGGCGCGCCCCTCCGCTGTCGTGTTTGGAGCGACAGGGTTCGAAGACCCCTGGCCCACGGCTTCCACAACGGAAGACGATAGCCCCCGGGTGATCATGGCCAGGCGCACCGCCTGGGCTCGGCGTTCCGAAAGTCGTTGATTTTGTGCGGTGGTTCCCGTGCTGTCCGTATACCCAACAACCACCAAACGGTTTTCAGGATATTTTTTGAGAATGTCCGTTATTTTTTCGATGTTCTCGATAGCGGCCGATTTTAAATCAGCTTTCCCGGAATCAAAGAGGAGACTGTCCTTGAGCGTGGTGACAATCCCATTCTCCGTGCGCCGCGTTTCAGCCAGGGCTTCCAATTCCCGCGCCTGACGGTCAAGGCGATTTCCAACACCCGCACCCAACAACGCTCCAATGCCAGCCCCAATGGCCGCGCCCTGCCCCTTGTTCCCCGATTGATGGCCAATCACGGCCCCAACCCCGGCACCGACAGCCGCTCCCGTTCCCGCCCCGATCGCCGTCTTTTTCCCCGGAGAAACACACGCCGTAACTAAAACCAACAGGGTAAAAAGTGAAAGAGTTTTATTCAATGGGTTTCTCCAATAGTTTTTTTAAATACCCCGCCATTTTATCAAAACCACGCATTTTAGGGGCACAAGGATAGGGGACGTTGCATTTATTGTATTAAACTATTCTCCCAACCACGCCAACCAATCCGAAGCCCGTTTTTCTCCTCGGCGAGCTGATTGATATATTGTTATCGGTTTCATCCCCGTCGCGCGGACCAGGTCCCCCCCACTGCGCTTAAACTTTTTGACCCACAGGTAGGACAGGCCTTCCCGGGCCAATACCACACTTCGCTCCTTGCTCCCTCCAGAAAGAGAAGAGACCGACACCCCCATTTTATGGCACGTCAGCTCAATCAATTGTTCAAGAGACCATTTGACCATCAATCTCTTATGTTCTACGGCTTCTCTCTCCGCTTCCTTAAGTAGCTTCCCGACAAAATCACTGTCCCCCAATATCCGTTCATCGGAGCAATACTTTTCTCGCCCTTTGCGAAGTGATTCTACCGCTGACCAGCCGCCCATGCTTCGGATAAGACCCCCACCCTCCAAGTTTTTTGGTATGGGTTTTCCCACTCCCTCTGCAATAAATGCCCGATATTTTCGGATAGCTTTCTCTTCTGATTTTGAAAATCGACTTAACACTTCCTTCGTATTCTGCCATCCCCTTTTCATGGTTCCATTAAGGACCGCGTGACCCGTCAAAGGCGAATGTTCCAAATCCTTCAATGAACCAACTATCTTTGCCCGAAGTGGATTGAGGTGAATATATCGAACGAGCTCTAAAAGATATGGATCTTCCTCACAGAGAATGGACTTGAATCGATTTTGAAAAAGATGCCCCGTCCGATGGTGAGTTCGATTGAAATATCCAGCGTAACCTGTCATAAGACTTCTCATGGAATGGGAAAGCGGTGTGGCCGTTGACCGCACTAATAAGTGAAAGTGGTTGGGCATTAACGCCCAGGCATAAATCAAGAACCCCTTCACTTCCACCAGTTTTTCCAAGCGACTCAGAAAGTCTTCTTGGTCTTCTCTCCGCAAAAAGATGGCCCGCCGTTCAATTCCACGCCCCATGACATGGTGCAACGCCCCCGGGACATCCAATCGCGCTTGTCGTGGCATAGAACAAATTTACTTATTTAATACAATAAATGCAACGTCCCGTGAGTTCAAAGTGCCATTGCACCAAGCAGATATGAAGACCTGCGCTAAAATAGGCAGGTATGAAACCCTACA